>CAZBTU010000005.1:25594-37153 GCA_964494905.1 uncultured Pseudomonadales bacterium
AAACCGCTTGAGGTTGTTGAGTGTGTTGTGCCTGATGTCGCCAAGCCATTAGCACTTGAACTTCAGAACGCGATACTCAAAGCAAGAGCCATACCACTTATTCGATTGTTGCCAACTGGATTTGAAAAGGATTACTTTACCTTGGCCCAACCTGAACAGCTGACGTTTTTTCCAGAAGCCTATTTCCAAGCCAAATCGCAACTACTGCACCACACAATCAGCATTATCGCAGACATAGATCCACATGACCTCAAGTCAATTCCACCAGAGAAAATCATGGCTGCTCGTAATGCAAAAAAACCATATAGAGATATGCTGATTGCAAAGGAAAATCGTGATGAGTTTACTTGGACAATTGGACTCTGGGGTGTCAGCGCTAAAGCAAAGATTGTTGGTTTAAGCATTGAGGAGTACTGGCAGCAGATTATTTCCGCATGTTTCCTCGATGCCGATGATCCGATTGCTGAATGGAAAATGTTGTACCAACTCCAACAACAAATCAAAAATGATCTAAATGAGCTGCGAATCGACTGGCTCGATATCAAGGGAGCTGATATTGATTTACATGTGAAGCTCGGAGAAAACCGTATCTGGAACGGTGGAAGTGGCAGAAATATACCGAGCTTTGAACTGTTTACATCACCCGACTGGCGTGGCACACAGGGCTGGATCCAATTTAACCAACCTGTTTACCGCTACGGCAGTGTAATTGAGGAACCCTTTCTGAGGTTTGAAAATGGCCTTGTTGTTGAAGCAAAAGCAAAAAAAGGCCAAGCATTGCTTACAGAAATGCTCAAAACCGAAAATGCGAATAAGATTGGTGAGTACTCATTGACTGATCGGAGAATGTCTCGGATTACACATTCAATGGCTGAGATACTCTATGACGAAAATATTGGTGGTCCTTTTGGTAATACCCACTTAGCTATCGGGATGTCTTACAAAGATTGTTATCGAGGAAATCCCGCTCACGTGAGCACTCAAGAATGGCGTGCAATGGGATTTAATGACTCAGCTGAACACACCGATATGATTTCGACGACAGACCGTACCGTCACCGCCACTCTTACTTCTGGTGAAAAGCGTGTGATTTATAAAGACGGTGAGTTCGTGCTGTGAGCTGAAGTTCAGTTTGCAGAGTACTGCATTGGTGAAAATCATGCATCGCTTCCACACCCTTTGCCTCTGATTTCGCATGAAACGGTGCCCTGATTCAGCGGTGAATAGAATGTTTACCGGCGAGCTTTTGATCTGTCTTGCTTACTCAACAAGCGTTTTCGTATTCTCAGGTTAGTTGGAGTAACCTCCAATAACTCGTCATTTTGAATAAAGTCTAAGCATTGTTCTAGGCTCATTTTAACTGGTGGTGCTAACTGAACAATCTGATCAGCACTTGAGGCACGCATGTTGGTGAGCTTCTTGCCTTTAGCAGCATTCATTTCCAAATCTTCTTGTCTTTTATGAAGTCCAATAACCATGCCTTCATATATTGGTATGCCAGGTTCAACAAAAGTTGTACCTCGCTGTTGAATTGATTCCAAGGAATAAGCTGTTGACGTCCCACTTTCGGACGCGATTATGGCGCCATTGCGAAGCGAACCAATGATCTCAGCACTGACAGGGAAAAAGCCCAAGAAGCGACTTGCGAATAATCCGTTGCCTCTAGTTTTCGTAATAATGTCTGAGCGAAAACCCAGGAGGTTTCGGCTACTCAACTCAAACTCCATATGCACAATACCTTTTTCATCTGTGACGGAGTTTTTTAGCTCTGCACGGCGCTTTGAGAGCTCTTCCATGATTACGCCCGTGAAATCCTGTGAAATCTCAATAATCAGTTCCTCTCTCGGCTCAGAAGGAACACCATCAATGTTCTTAACAATAACCTGAGGTTTACCTACTTCAAACTCATATCCTTCACGTCGCAAAGTCTCGATCAAGATGGCTAAATGAAGCTCACCTCTTCCGGAAACAATAAATCCACTGCCTTGGTCGTTATCGCGGACACGCAACCCAATGTTTGTTTTTTGCTCACGTTTGAGTCGCTCACCGATTTGCCTTGCGGTAACGTACTCACCTTCTCGGCCACTGTAGGGAGATGTATTGGCTGTGACTTGAATACTTAAGGTAGGCTCACTGACTCTAATAGCTGGAAAACCCACTGGATCTGCTGGATCTGTTAAGGTATAGCCAATTTCTAGCACTGACAAACCTGTCACCGCCGCGATGTCACCGGCAACTGCCTCGGGAACTGAGACTCGCTCTAATCCCTTACTCGTGAAA
Organism: uncultured Pseudomonadales bacterium; assembly: GCA_964494905.1. Classification (GTDB taxonomy): domain Bacteria; phylum Patescibacteriota; class Microgenomatia; order UBA1400; family PJMF01; genus CAZBMX01. The sequence continues at coordinate 27,875 of CAZBTU010000005.1, forward strand.
ACTTCTTGAATAACACCAAAACCTTTTGGCTCATTTTCCTCAACAAGTGCAACTCTGAGCCCTGGTTTCAAAGTGCCTTGAGCAATCTTGCCAATCGCATACATACCTTTGTATGCATCAAAATCAAGATTTGAGATAAGCATTTTGAGAGGCTTGGTTGGATCACCAAGTGGAGCCGGAACAGTCTGAATGATTTGCTGAAAAATTGGCTCTAAAGTCGCAGGTTCGTTCCAGTCTTTGGGCATTGATGTCCAGGACTTTCCTTCTCTACCGATTGCGTACAGGACTGGGAAATCTAGATGAGATGCATCGTGAGCAACTTCTAAGAAAAGTTCCTCAACCTGTTGGAGCACTCGTTCTGGCTCAGCATCTTTTCTGTCAATTTTATTAACCACAACAATTAACGGCATACCCTGTCTCAAAGCTTGCTCTAACACAAACCGAGTTTGGGGTAAGGGTCCTTCTGCGGCATCAACTATCAAGAGTGCACCGTCAGCCATACTAATTACTCGTTCAACTTCACCACTAAAATCAGCGTGACCGGGTGTGTCAATAATATTAATCTTGTAGTCTTCAAAGAAAACAGCCGTATTTTTGGCAAGGATCGTGATACCGCGCTCTCTCTCAAGGTCATTACTATCAAGAATCGTCGTCTGTGTCATTTCCGCTTGGTTGTCACGGAACGTATGGGTTTGTTTTAATAAGCCATCAACCAAAGTTGTTTTACCATGGTCAACGTGCGCAACGATAGCTATATTACGAATATTCATATGTGCCTTGATTTAATGGGAGCGTTGAGACAGAACGAACAAGCGAACTGATGAGAACGCGAAGATGTAATTATACTACAAAATGATTTTTTTTGCTGCAACAGAATGTTACAAGTCAGTTTTTGCTGTTCGAGCTGCAAAAGTACTCAAAAAATCAGCTACTGTTGCCATAAGAATGCGCTCAAAGCGCTCATTGATGTCTGAAACTTCATAGTAAGAAGCAAGTTGCTGAATCATGCTTTCAGAGGAGTTTTTGGTCGCAAGTTCAGCCCGAGATGGCTCAGGTAATGCATCGATCAGTTCAAACACTAATTCCTGCTCTGCTATAGTAAATATTTTTTCTTTCGCGTTTGTGAGCGCTGAACTATCAGGAGCCAGCTGAGGAAACAGCTTCTCAAATAACTGCGCTAATGACAAATTCTTACTCATTACCACCTTTCAAATTCTGGCGAACTCTTGCAAGTGTCTGTGAGCGACTCTCACGGCGACGATCCTGCCACTCTTTCCATGAGTTTTGCTGACGCTGTGTAAACCTCTCCAGTAGTCCTTTTGCACCGTTCTTAGCCGAATCATACGCCTGGATAGCCAGGTACGATCCAGGAATAAACAACAACCCACCACCCCAACAAAGCAATCGGTGCATGTCGAAGCCAGCGACATCAACTGGAATCTGGCCACCTTTTATAAACTCAGCAAAACTCAACAATAAACCAGAAAGTGTCGCAAGGCCACCTCCGATAACAGTAGCAATTACAGCCCAATCTCTGTATTTAGTCTTTTTCTCCAAAATTTTATGTTCAAGCTCCCGAGATCGCATCGCAAACCATTGTTCTACCACTCCATCCATTTGTCCCTCAAGATCAGCTGAAACAAGCTCGAGGTGACTGAGCGGCTCACCTGTGGTGTCCAAACTACTCAAAGCTTCAAACGGCAAGAAATAATTGGTTTCTGAGAGTTTACCCAGCGCATCCTTCTGAATCACAGAGGTAATGAAAAGTTGTTCTGTTGGTAACTCATCTGCAAACTCTTCAAAAAACTTCTTGGCAGCAACAAGTAATCTGACCGCAACATCATTCGCTTCACCAATCTTCATCCAGAATTTGGCGTCTTCCTTGCGAGCAGCATCCGTCCAGTAGTAGACTACTTCTCCTTTTTCATCTGGTTCTGCCGCAATGCCAAGTGAAAAATTGTTTTGTCGAATCGGAAACTTTTCACTTGAGAACTTAGTGATCACATCATCAACTTGATATGCCCTTGAACTAGATTCATCGACATCAATGTTCTTTAGCTTAATCAACTGTGCCCATGTCACGTCATCAAGGGTCAATTGAGCCTGAAAACCCCACTGGTCATACATGGTTACCTGAGGTGGTTTTGATGCAGATGTATCAACAACTGAGTTAATCTGCCTCCAGTCAAGCCAAAGTGAAATGGGCTCAGCATCTTTGCCGGCTCCTGAAAAAATGAGTTCATAAATTGCCATTGGCCGGTCGGGAGCGCCTGTATGTCTCTGGAAAATGCCAACCAGTGGTGTCTTATTACAGTCGATTTCAATTGCTGTACCAGATTCATTAACGTTCTCGACTTTCCATGGTCCTAGTTCGTGTTGTTTGCTTGATTCAAGTGTCATTGTAATGTGTAACTGAGTTGTGCAAGATTATACAACAGTCAGAGCTCAAGCTATAGTTATTTTTTCGCATAGGTATACGTCTTGAACGGCTTTTAACAAGGCAACGCCTTCTTCAAACGGTCGTTTAAACACCTTTCTGCCCATGATCAGCCCCGAACCTCCAGCTCGCTTGTTAATAACAGCCGTCCGGACTGCCTGCTTGAAGTCGTCTGAATCACTTTCTCCACCAGAATTAATCAGTCCAATTTTGCCCATATATGCATGTGCAACTTGGTAGCGAACTAGATCTATTGGGTGTTCAGTCAACAACCGGTCATACATACCCTCGGAGTACTTGCTAAATTTGAGCCCGGGAAAACCGTGTGAGGGTGTAGGCATTTTTTGTTTAACAATGTCCGCACCCATTGTGACACCAATGTGAATTGCTTGCGATGTAATATCAACCGAGTCAGCATAGTCTGCGTCTTTAGTTGTGTAGTTTGGATTGCGCGGGTAACACCATAAAATGGTTGCCAGCCCCACCTGATGTGCAAGCTCAAATGCCTCGGCAATCTGGGTTATTTGCTGGTGAGATTCTGGTGACCCAAAGTAAATTGTTGCGCCCACGGCTACTGCTCCCAGCTCTCGAGCTTGGCGAATAGAGCTAAAAATTAGTTGATCAGTTTTTTCAGGCAAGGTTAAATGCTCGCTGTGGTTAATTTTGACTATAAAAGGAAGTAACTCGGCGTATTTCTTTGATACCAGTCCCAAAACCCCCAATGTTGAAGCAACACCGTTACACCCACCCTCGAGTGCCATTTGTATGATGGTCTCTGGGTCAAAGTAAAGTGGATTATGAAAGAATGAGTATGCAGCAGTGTGCTCCATTCCCTGATCAACAGGAAAAATGGATAGGTAGCCCGTATCAGCCAATCTGCCTGAGCCATACAGTTTTCTTAGGCTATTCAGTACTCCTTGAGACCGATTTGAAATTGAAAAGATTTCCTCGACATGATGCCTGCCTGTGTGGTGAATCAGTGTCTTAGGGATTTTTTGACAGGAATGCGCAAGCAAATGTTCCGCCTCATCCCCTAAAACTTGGATGATGTCTTCGTACTGCATAGTGTTTCTTTCTAAACCAAGCTATAGTAGTATTACTCTAGCAAGTTTTTGGAAACCATTCCAGTCATAGTATGAATAAAGGCTCAACCCTGCCATGAGCATCCGGTCACAACTTTCGCCAACATCGCCAATCGCTTACTTCTGCGCTGAGTACGGACTCGAGCAGCGGCTGCCTTTTTATGCCGGTGGCTTAGGAATTCTCGCTGGTGATACTGTCAAGCAAGCAGCTGATAGCGGTGTGCATTTTGTAGCAATTGGTCTGCTGTATCGAGGCTTCCAAGCTATCCAAACAATTTCACCAGAGGGGATGCAGATTGAACAAGACATGCTTTTTGATCCACTTTCTTCTGGACTCGAGCATGTATATCTAGATGACCAGCCAGTTTTTATTCGTGTTCATTTAACTGAAGTCGACATTTGGCTGAGGTGCTGGAAAAAAACACTTTCTGATAAGGTCGCGCTCTACCTTCTTGATACCGAGACCGACCAAAACCAATTGAGCGAGCGAAGTATTACTCAGCTTCTCTACTCTGGTACACAAGAGAGTCAACTGAAACAACAGTTAATTTTAGGGATCGGCGGCGTCAAGTTGCTGCACACTTTGGGGATTCATCCCCAGAAGTATCATGTCAATGAAGGTCGGCCGGCATTTCTCCACTGGCAACTAATTCGTGAGCTCATGGATATCCATGGAATCAATTATGAGTCTGCAAAAAAACTGGCGCAAGAAAAAACGGTCTACACAAACCACACTTTAGTCGCTGCAGGAAACCAGGGTTACTCGATGGACTTACTCAAGGTTTTTGGTCGCTACTACTCGGATAAAATGAAGATTAGCATTGACCAGTTGCTACTGGACGGTGAAACAGAGAATCCTGGTGTTTTTTCCATTACCCAATTTGCGCTCAATGCCTCATCGAAGGCCAGTGGGGTCAGCGCATTACATAGCAAGCTGTCAGAGGAAGCTTGGCCACAATATCATTGGCAACCGATCACCAACGGCGTACATCTGCCAACATGGCAGGATAGTCGCATAGTGAATGCTGCCGCAAATCCAGAGGGACTCTGGCAAACCCACAATCAGCTAAAACAGGAGCTTGTTCAGTACGTAAAAACTAAGACAGGGTACGATTTTAACCCAGATCATTTAGTGATTACTTGGGCTCGTCGGTTGGCTGACTATAAGCAGCTCCCGATGATTTTCTCTGATATCGCCAGACTGACTAATATCCTCAAAAACAGTCAGAAGCCCGTTCAACTGCTTATAGCTGGCAAAGCTCACGCTGGAGATAGTGGAGCAAAGAACATGTTGAAGCGTATTATCCAGTACATGCAAGAAGAGTTGTGTGGACAAGCGCTGTTCGTTCCCAACTATTCCATCGAGGTTGCTCAAGTGCTCACTCGAGGATCTGATGTTTGGCTCAACACTCCCAAATTCGGTCACGAGGCTTGTGGTACGTCTGGTATGAAAGCAATCAGTAATGGCGTGCTTCAGTGTACCGTTGCTGATGGCTGGGCTGCCGAGGTCGAGTGGGACAATCTTGGGTGGGTACTCAACTACCAGCACATAGCAGAAAGTTTGTATGAAACTCTGGAACAAAGCATTATTCCCCTGTTTTACTCTCGTAGCGCTGCTGGTATACCAGAGGAATGGGTTACTCGCATGCAAGGTTCTATCAAGCTAGCAGAACGATTTAGTGCAGAACGAATGCTCAACGAGTACATTGACAAGTTCTACACTTAGTCCGTAAAATCAGCCGTTATGGCAGTTCAAAAATATCGCAAGTTTTACAAAATCATGTGTGAACAGAATAAGACTCTTTTTGATGAGTTTCAGCCTGTACACGATGGCTACGTCTTAGATCCAGATACTTGGGAGGATCGGTTCCATACCCTAGGGCGCGACGTTGTCGACGAAATGCGTTCTTGGGAAAGGCGCCTGTGCTCAGGCATGGAACGAGGCGTAAACGCCCAATACTCGAACCGAGTCTCAGAGAAATTCTGGGACGAAATCAAGAAACGCTTCTCTCATATTGAGCTTGTTGGTGTTCGAAAAACAAAGACCAGCTAACAATTAGTCCTATAATATTGCTTTTATTCCCTTATTGTGTTATAATTGACCTTAGTTCTTGAGGTGCTTGAGGGCTTTGCGCCCTCGCTGTACCTTGGTTCTTTAACAGAAATGATAGACCCTGCATGGTGGTAAGGGTATCGGTTTGCTTCAGGCATCTGAAACGCACCGGTACCCTCACCACTTGCTGTATCAGTGATTTGGGGGGGGACTTATCCTTTTGCGTCTTTGACGCACAAACCTTTCACGGAGACAGAAATGCAAATGCAGAAACGAAGTTTTTTACTCACAGTGTTTGTTGTATTGGTGCTGCTGGGAATGTTTTCCCAGTCTGCTAAGGTCGGCGCCGAAACTGGCCCTCGGGCCACGGCTACGCCTGCCTTAACCACAGACCGCGAAGCAACCGCAACACCAGGCCTGAGTGTTGACAATAGCCCCACTGCCGAAGCGGTACCAACCGCAACTGCAAATCCTGGGCCGACAGCCACCCCCTCACCAGAGTCAACTCCGGCGACATCAAGCCGGAAGACAACTCCATTGGATGAGCAGGAGCGCAAACAAATGGCGAACATAGCCGAGCTCGGCGATCTGATCTGGTATTCACCAGACGGAACCCGCTGGGTTCAGTTTATTACGCCGGAAACGTACCCCTCTTGTTCTGGTGGTACCGACACCGTAACACTCAACGTCAGCCATGCGAATGAGTTCTCCACCACAGGGTGGATCAAGCTCTTCTACATCATGCCTGATGAGAGCCGTGTGCTCCTCTGGGAAGCCGAAGTGCCGAATCAAGCAGGCTGGGTAGTAGGTATCCCCTTCCCCAGTTTGCCGATACCCGGGCTGCCACCCACACACGTTGACCCCAATGGCCTGGCAACTTTTGAGTTGCACGTTGACCACTCGGTCAACGTTGAATGGTCAGAAGGATCAAATCAGTGGATCGGTGACAATGGTTACATTTCGGCAAAGCAGGATTGGGACATTTTCTGCCAAGAGCAGACAACACCCACCCCCACGCCGACTGAAACTGCGACCGTGACGGCGACGCCTACTCATACGGCAACGCCAACACCGACCGCAACACCATCTGGCACCCCCACGGCAACGCCCTCTGGTACCCCCACGAATACGGCGACGCCAACGTTCACGTCCACGCCGACGGCCACCCCGACTCCGAGTATCACTCCATCGGGGACACCAACGAGTACACCGACTAACACTCCCACCAGTACTCCAACGCCGCCAACGGCAACGCCGACGGCCACCCCGACACCGAGTATCACTCCGTCGGGTACGCCCACCTCCACGCCGACTAAGACACCGACGAGTACTCCGACGCCGCCGACAGCGACCCCAAGCACCACAGCCACGCCACCAACTGAAACCCCTACGAGCAGCCCAACTCCGCCGACGGCGACCCCGACGGTAGAGTTAACGAGCACTCCAGGGACCGATTGGCCAGGCAGCGGTGGTGGACGCGGACAGGCCAAGTCGGGCACGGGTAGCATTTATTCGATCTTAGGTTTAAGCGCCTTGTTTGTGATCTCAGTAGCTTTCGTTTTCAGAAAGCGTCTGTTTTCGCTCATGACGCGCAACTCCTAGATCTGATGACACAGACTACAAAGTCTGTGTCACAATAAAACTGTCTATCATTTCTATACAATCGAACACAGAAACTGCCAACTGCAGTTTCTGTGTTCAGCGTCGTCTGGTACATGCCAGGCCTGATGAGACCAAGTAGGTCGAAACGCAAAAACGTTACACTGTACATGCCAGAGCCCACTAACGAAGACGTAGAATTACAACTTCAACTTCCCGAGCAAACCAATGTCCAAGAAAAGAAGACACGGCTGTTTGTATGGAAGTTATCCAAGCTTATTAAGTGGAATCGATACTTAACTTGGGTTGCTGTGCCCGCACTCGCACTCAGTTTGCTGACCGCTGATCGACAAACAATCATTGAGTACCCTCAGCCAATTACAATTGAATCTGGCTCTGATGGCCCTCCTGAACCTGTGCCCAGCGCCATTATCGCCCACCCCGAGCGTTTTTTTCCCGCACCTGAACCAATTGCTCCACCAACTAATCCCGACACCAAAACAACAGAATATACACGCGAAACTGATCCGCTGCTGACCGCAAATCAGAATGGCGAGCAAGTCAGGGAAAGCAACTGGGACATTACAATGCCCAATGCCTTATCTGCCAATGGCGTATCTTTTGCTGAGGGCAAGCCCATTGGGTTAGAATTTAGCTTCCCGAATAGCGACACACTTGTGCTTCCCACAAACTTTAGTGTGAACCTCACGGCAGTCACCTTTGACGCCCGGACACCACTCTCAATTTTTGACCGCACTGAGTACAACCCAGACCAAAACACTGCTGCCGTTACTGTCGACGAAACTGGTGCAATTGTTGTTAATCTGCATTCCGGATACATAGCTGAAAAAAACGCAGAGGGTGTCACTATTGACGTGCCTTTACCAGGAGAGCTACTTGTGAGAGAACCTGTGGAAGGCGGCTATGCCAACTCATTGATAACGAGTGAGTCACTTATAGAAAATCGCTTGCAAGCCTATATTGGTACAGTGGTAACAGATCAAGAAACTGGTGCAAAATTCGTTGTAACTGCCGCAACGTACCTGAGTCATCAAGAACTGCACCGATTCGCTTTGCCCGTGAGCCAAACTTTAGCAAAAATAGTTAGATTAAGCGGCAACGCTGATTCACCATTTGCTGACTTTGGCAAAGATGATGTCGTTCTTATTACCTGTGGCTGGGCCGCTGACGCAACAGTCGCAGGGAACACGACTTGGTCAAGATATGTGCTTGGACTCAAGCCACTACAACCAGATCAAAATTCAGTTCATGGTACAACAGAAATTTCACCAGCGTATCAGGAATACGCTGACTATGTTCACAACCTGACACCTGCATTACCATACGGTAGTAAACTTAAAGATTCTCAGATTGCTTTGCTTACACAAGCCCCCGAAAACTCACCTCTGGGAGAAGCATATGCACTCGCCCAGTCTCGCCTAGAGAACATTATTGCTTTTTATTACTACGAGGGCAGCAGCTATACAGGCCTGACACCTGCGCAGCGAGACACTGTTCAAGAAGTTCTCTCTAGTAGCATTGTCCTCTATGGAAATGGAGTTGACAAGTACGTTTGGGATATCCGCCAAGGCTCAACAGGAAGTACCATTCCGGGCTTAGGAGTTGCAGCACTACCAAATGGTGGACTTGGACCACAGATACTTTTTCCCAGCATTTCACTGCACTCTTACTGGTTTACTCGAGATGCCAGCACTCAGCTACTTGCAGACCTTCTGGTCGAAGAAACTTTCCAACGTCTGCAATCACAAACAACAGTTGCTCACCTTCATACTCAACAGTATGGGCCCTTTTTCAATATGCCGTTCGAAGTTTTCGCCCAACAGTTTGCCCAAGGCTACATTCGCCCATTTTTAGAAATATCCCAACAATCTGTTCTTTACGAACAAAATTGGTCACAGCAAAATCAGTATCGCTTTTTTAGTCCAGATGGCGATGTCGCACCCCAACTCCAACCCAACTCACCAGAGTACATTGAAGCAGCCAAAACTAAACTTGTCGAGCTCATTCGTTACAGTTTGCTTGCTCAACCCAGTTCTTTATCTGATTCGGCCATCTTACGCTTAGTGGTCAGTGACCCCAATTTTCTG
>CAZBTU010000005.1:37253-52480 GCA_964494905.1 uncultured Pseudomonadales bacterium
TTCTTGATGATAAAATACACCAGGAATTCCCGGATAGTGAAGAGGCATCACAACAGGTTCTGGCCCTGTTATCCTAGGTTCGAATCCTAGTCCGGGATCAAAAATCGACTGTCAGCCTGAAAACGCGATCATATAGTCTCCTCCTCACTCGCACTTCCAAAGCACCAGATTTTGTTGCTATGATGGAAGCATGGATATCCCTGATACAACAAACACAACTCCAGTAGCTCGAAGCAAAGCTAGTCACCTAATTCTGATTCTCTGTTCACTTTTAGTTGTGAGTAATGCATATTACTTCTACACCTATACACTCAACGGCTCTAAAAAACAGCAAGAGGTGCAACTAGCCGATAAACCCAGCGAGATTGCTACAGACACAGCGCCAACCCTTGAGCTCAATGCAAATTCTGCTCAATATTTGCTCGAGTACAACAAAGACAGAGGGGTTGAAGCTTGTGGGCATCAGCGTGACGCATTGCAAAAAAAGTTAGTTATTTCAGGTTCGGATCAAGAATCTGGCGCCCGGCTCTCTGATGGTGTTTGGTCATATGACTGTTCAGTCTACGTGTATGGAGTTCAACCCCACTATCTATTCCCTCAAAAAGCTGAAGCCCTCTCTGGATACTGGGGTTATTACCCAGGAACCGATACTAACACTCGGCTCTTGAGAGTTGACCCCGTGACTGGCCACGAACCCATTGTATACAGATTCATTTCTCCAAACTTAGTAAGTGTTCAGTTCCAAATACTTGATATTAAAAATAAAAAAATTGTTGACGAGTTTGATACTAACTGGGACTTAGTTACATTTGTCCAAGATGGGTTTGATTGGAGCTTTTTGAAACCTCATAATTGGCACTTCCAGACAAAAGGGAGTGATCAAAACAGCCTCACTTTTGATATTATCAGATACGATGGAACAACCAACTCCGTAATCACTTTTTATTCGCAACCTGTCACTCATGATCTAGCAGGCTATTCACAAAGAACGGTAGATTTAGGTACTAAGGGGATGTACAAACTCCATTACTTTCCCGATCCATTGCCACCGAATGGAGAAAAAAGTTATCACAAAACTCAACCAGAATTTATTTTCTTGTATGAGGGTAATGAGCACTATCCGCCAGTTATTACCATAGACGTGATAGACGGCAAAGATAAGAATGCCTACTATTTAGATGACCTCTTGAAAACTATTGTTGAAAGTAAAACAAATTCTTTGTAGTTTTGTACTATTACCAAACTTCAATGACCCTCCCCTCTGCAACTTGAATTATGCAGTGCGCTGAGCCAATTCCTTGAGGTGGGTTTCTTTGCGACGCACGAAGCTTTCAACACTAAAACCGACTCGTTTTATAAGGCTAAGGACATGTTGTGCTCCAACATGTTGTGGCAAAACCACATAGGCTGCACCTGAATCATACAATGCCAGGGCTTCGGACTTGTGCTGTGCAAAAGCCACCACCGCTGGACCCTTCTTGAGCCCGGCACAGTGCTTAACTACTAAGACGTTCGTCTCATGGCTCGGTATTGTCGAGATGATGAGCTGTGCTTTTTCCAATGGCAAAGACATTAAGAACTCCGTGTTGCCTGCGTCACCAAAAAAGAACTCTACGCCCTTTTTGGGCAAGCGAATTGCTGTTTCTGGATCAAAGTCAACTACAGCAATACTGTACCCTAAATCCTCAACTAATTGTAAAAAATCATGCCCTGCCCTGTTGAAACCGAATAAAATAACATCGAACTGCGACTGCATACGATTAGACATAGATTTCGGTTTTCTCAGCTCCAATGCAGTTAAGAGTGATTGAACCATTGGGTAGATTCTTTGGCTATACAAAATAAGATAGGTCGACCCAGCAATAGTGATCAACCCGACTAGTGTCACAATCGTCACCACATCTTGTGAGAGATGTCCTATTTGAAAACCGAGTGAAGCTAAGATGAGTGAGAACTCGCTGATCTGTGCCACTGTCAAACCAGTTAAAAAACCTACTTTTTTGTGATATCCCAACAGGTTCATGAGCAAGACCACAATAACCGGATTGCCCACCAAAACAAACAAAGAAAAAATGAGAACTGGTACTACAATTTGAGCGGAAAAATCAAGCAACAAACTTGACCCTAGCAACACAAAGAACAGAATAATGAAGAAGTCCCTCAGTGGCCTCATTCTAGATGAAACCTCCTCAGCAACACTCGTGGCAGACAAAGCTACACCTGCCACTAAAGCACCAATCTCAACAGAGAAACCTAAATATTGAAAGACACTGGCAAGTCCAAAACCCCAGGCCAAGGAAAATACAAACAGAAGCTCTGTACTCTTACTTGCTGCCCTGACCAAAAAAGGAACACACCATTTCACACAAGCAATTACTGCTACACCGAGTAACAATCCCTTCCCTGCTGTCATCACCAGAAGTTGTCCCATCGGCATCCCTCCGGCATGTCCGATAGACGAAACGACAATCAAGATCATTGTCGCGATGAGATCTTGCACTAGAAGCATTCCAATGGCAATTTTGCCATAGAGTGTTTGTAGGTCACCTTTGTCAGATAACAATTTGAGAATAATAATCGTACTGCTAAACGTGAGCGCAATACTTATGTACAGAGCTGCAATACCACCTAGGTTAAGTAGTAAGGCAATAACAAAACCAATACTTGAAGTAAAAAGCACTTGCCCGACACCGGCCATAAGTGACACTGATCCGACTTCTTTGATCACTCTAGGATTTAAGTGCAGACCTACTATAAACAGTAACAATGCTATTCCCAACTTTGAAAACAGCTCAATGGTATCCTCAGAGTGCAGAACGTTCAATCCGTAAGGGCCGACAAGTATGCCTGTCAGAATATAGCCAACAACTAACGGCTGTTTCAACAGTCGCATCACAAAGCTACTGGCGGTGATGAGCGCCAGTACAATAGCTAATTCGTAAAAGACTTCCACATCTTAAGCATAACAGGTTTCACGTCTTATTGAATAGATTAGAATATGGCTGTCGCTGTCATTTCGTCTGAGGGCTTTGCATGTGTTCCTGGAACGTGTCGATGAGTCACGAATGCTCATCGCTTTTGGAACCGGCATAAAGCAAACTTGCACCATGAAAAAACGCGTCTTACTTGTCGAAAACGACCAGAGCCTTGCCAAATTGCTCAAACAAGTTGTTGACTCGAAACAACATGACTGTTTTGTTACTGATTCCTTGACGCAGGCATATGATTTAGTAACTCAAGTAAAACCTGATGTTATTGTCCTTGATCGCTTACTTCCGGATGGTGATGGCCTCGAGCTTGCCGCGTATATCCAGGACAGTTACTTCACTACCCGCGTCTTGTTCATCAGCTCACTGGTAACCTCATCTGAGCGCATCGCCGGCTTAGAAACTGGGGCAGACGACTACTTGCCCAAACCCTTTTCACTCAAAGAGTTTGAGCTTAAGCTTGAACGGCTACTGTTTAGGGAAAAGGTGCTTAATCAAGAAAAACTTATTGTGGGATCGGTTACGCTATTTCCCCACAGTGGTGTGGCACTCTGTGGGCAACAAGCTGTTCAACTGCGCCGTCGTGAAGCACAGATCCTCACCTGCCTATTCAGACACAAGAACCAGGTGGTTTCACGACCTGCATTGATCAGCTATGTCTGGAGTGCAGAACCAGAACAACCACTCACCACCACTCTTGACGTGTACATGCGCAGGATACGAAAAAAACTTGGCGATCATGGCAAAATTATCCAAACTGCTCGAAGCTTTGGTTATCGTGCTGCAATATAGGTACAACAATTTTGACTAAATCTTGTTGACTTTATTAGACCTTTCAAAGGTATCCTTAACTTATCGGTAATCGAACTCGAGCAACTGTACCAATTCCTAGCTTGCTGTCGAGTGAGAACTGTCCCTTGAAGTGCCCCTCAACAGTCTTGCGAACAAAAACTAATCCTAATCCGTTGCCGTTCGGCTTTAAAGAAAACCCACACACAGATGTTAGAATTTTCTGAGTAAAATTCATACCTGCCGCAAAATCTATTATTTCAACCCTGAGCGCAGTGTTCGACTGGAATACCACCACGGTAACCAACTTGTCTTTATCAGATATGGAATACGCTTCAATAGCATTGGTGATTAAACAATGTAAAACTTCCTGCCAATGAATCTTACTTCCTGAAATCTTGAGATCCTGTTCGCAACAGTATGTTGCACGAACGTTTGGCGCCAGATGCATGGTGCGATGTGCTGTGTTGTGAAGCTGCACCACTTCTCGTGTAGCGCCAACAACTTCAAAATCCTCAGTAATTGAGCGTCCTTTGAAGACAGTGACGAGCTGAAGCAGGTACTGACAAGCTTTGTATGCCTGCTCCATATGAATTTTTTGTGGAATTGTTTCGTGTAAGCCAGCTTCTAAATACCCAGACAGCAACATCAGTGGATTACTCAGAGCGTGCTGAAAAAAAGGACCTCTCAAAACCACATCAACTTCATTGGCGCGTTGGGCAGAGTGTCGCAAACCAAAAATACTCAAGAGTTGAAGAGCTAAGGGCAGGTGCAGGATAAGAGAGATGACCCTGGACACAACAGGCGTATTGTACGAAGGTATGTATAGCCAATCGATGTATCTTATTTACTCATTGACATCGAGTGTGGGCGGATTGAGCTCCCACACTTGCAAACAGGGTGCTTGTGCGGGACGGCAAAACTCAGCAAGCAGATATCCATCTGGTTTTTTCAGTAAGCGATGACTGTTGACCACCAACCAAAAGCGCTCAAATGTACTATGCTTACTCCAGAATTCATCAGGAACATCACCAACAGGTTGCCCTATTCCCTCTATTGAAATGTTGTCGACGGGCCGGTTGTGAAAGTTCAGCAGCAAACCATCAGGCAGAGTACCAAAAAAACCTTCTGTGGCCACAGCAACTTTTTCTTTTTCAGCTGCCTGAGCTATTAGTTCCGCTGTCTCAGCTATGCCATGTCCAGAGGACCATTCTAAGAGGTATTGTTCAGCGTCAGACGAAACAAAAGGAATGTCCTCAGGCGAAATCATTGCAGGGAGTATGAATTGAAAAGAGTGTGTAGCGACATTTGCCAACAACACTGCCACAAATACCATTTTACCAGCACCCAGAGCGGTCAACTTACTCTGAAACTTGAGGTTATCAACCATTGACTCAATGCTCAGCGCAAGAGCAGGTGTGAAAAAAATCATCGCAGGCAAAAGATACCTTGGGAACACAACTTTGCCCAACACAACCATCGGCATGAGAAAAACCATACCAGCCCAAAACAACTGGTGCACTGAACCTTTATGCTTGCCATAAAACAATCCATACAGAACAAACAACCATGCTACAGGTGATGCATACTGTATAAAGTATCCTGCATAGGTTGGAATACTTGGGAGCGTTTGCGAAAGCACATCCAGAGAGAAGATACCACTCATTGGGTGTAAAAAATCACCCCCACGTCTAAATAGCTGGGGAAAGGCTGGATGTATTCGCATCAAGGCAAATAAAAACAGTGCAAAGCCTATGGTCCCCGAAAATAATGCCGCGTTTTTGACATATTGAGCCCGACTAAACTTTGCTGATATTGCTAGAATTGCCAATGCCGGAATCAGAAGAACCGCGGGTAACTTTGTCCACAGCCCTGCTCCCAATGCAGCACCAGCACAAAAAACTAGCAAGAGAAACGATCGATTAAGTAAAGTTTTTTTTGCCCAGTTCATCCACTTCCCAGTAGTCTTAGCAGGATCACGCTTGGCTGCCACCCAAAAGAAATAAGTCACTATTGAAAGCAAAAAAGTGAGCAAACCATCAATGAGTGCCATTCGGTGATGGAAGAACCAAAAAGGCAGAATGGCAACCAAGATTGCACTAAACCACTGAGCCTTGTTGCCTCCACCTCCAACTTTAGTAATCTTTGCAATTACAAACGACTGTAACAATCCAATCAATACTGATACAGTTCTCGAAGCAAATAGTTGATCCTTCATCAGTAATAAAAACGGAACCTGCAACCAAAAAAACAAAGGGGTTTTGCCATCATTCAATGGAAAAAAAAGATACTGACGCCAGTCATCAATAATCAACTGTGCCCAACGAATATATATGGCTTCATCTGCAAAGACTGGAAGCGCTGTTAGCCCATACCAGTGCGTCAAACTGTACCCAATCAAAAAGCTAGCGATTAACACATGTTTTCTACTCATATCTTCATCACCGAACGAGATTGCATCTGCCGAGTTCTGTAGGCATACCATGCACCAAGCAAAACAATGGCTCCGAGCCAAGTAACAAGCTTTTGTGCCAGAATAATATCATCTGTGTATTCACCACGCCACAACCAAGGAACATAACGAAAAAATGAACTTATACTGAGTGCCAAAACTGCCACCTTCCATCCCCTAAAGTTGATAAACGGCAACCACACCAGTACCCAGCTCAGGTACCAAGGATGAAACTGCTGCGAACGGGGGCTCAGTAACAGTAGCAACAGTAAGACAGAGCTTATCGTCGCAATCAGACTAGCTGTCTGTTCACGCACAACCCACCCAAACAAGCGTTTGAATAGTCCTTGCCCAAGCATAAACAGTATCCGGAAACGCAACCTACTGCGTAGCCACACCCACCAGTAATCGGCATATATTAATCCTACAACTACTGGAATAAGTGCAAGAGTTGCATACTTTATTGAGATTGAACCCAACAGTGCCGCCAAAGCCAAGGAAAGTCGCTTCGTGCCATAGGCCGTAACGAGTCCGACCGCTATTACTGCTGGAATCATCATCCAGAGGTCATTGTGTCCATTACCAACTACTTCTACCACAAAAAGTGGATTGAGAAACAAAGCTACTGCTTCTGCGACAAGCAGTTGGCGCTTCCTGACTAGTCCCGAAAACCAAGCAAGTACAGCTGCAAGAGTCAAAACACTGATCCAACTCCAAAGTTTGAAAACTATCCAGGTAAGCGAGAACTTTCCAAGACCCAGAGTATAGGGAACAAGCGACAATATAGTCCAGCCATACCCATAAGGCGCTGCTGTATGAGTGTTGTGCATGAAACGCACCCAGGGGTCAAAGGCAAACTCGAGCGCGTTTGTTACATGCGGATCTGCCCCATACACTAAAACCATCTTCGCATTAAAAAGATAATTAAAAATATCATGGGACAAAGCGTTGTAGGCTAGGACAAGTGGCAAACTACTGCCAAGTACGAGTACCCAGGCACCTTTGTCCATTCGCTGCTGTTTGTACTTAGTTGTAGTCAGCCAAAGTAAATACCCATATACAGCCCACAAAATCGTCCCTAATGCAACATAAACATACGTGGCTCGCTGAGAGTTATCAAACAGCGTTTGCCATAACCAAAGCTGAGCTTGCCAGTATGGTTGCCAAGTGGTAAACACTAAATTTGGATCAGTTAAACCATAACTCCAGATAATATAGAAAATCGAGACGAGAGCAAACATCAGGAGCCCAATGATCAACTCTCGGTACCGACTAACTAGCTCCATACACTCCCCTGATTGCAGCCCAGCGAATAAGCATTATGTCTCTGAACATCCTGAGTGAGTCAACAATTGGACTTACTCTGTTTGTAGCTGCATGTTTCCACAATATTGGAACTTCTCTTATTGAAAATTTATGTCTGATTGCCAAGAATAAAAGTTCGACGTCAAAAGCACCAGTGAATGGATCTGTACGCTCTGTTTGTGAACCGTAGACCACTAGTTTTGTGAATAATTTTTTAGCTGCCTCAGCCGAGAATAACTTAAAACCGCATTGGGTATCCAAAATTCCTGGCACAGCAAACACCTGGACTAGTATATTAAAACCTCGCCCCATAAGTCGTCGATAAAATGGTTCTTTGTCCCTTTGTGCACCAACCATTTCTCTTGAGCCAATAAGAACATCGTACCCCTTTTCGGCCTGTTCAAGCAGTTTCTCAACCTCTGATAGTGGCGTTGACTGATCGAAGTCTGTAAACAAACGCCACTTGCCAGTCGCTGCCAGCATGCCTGCCGTAACTGTGGGGGCTTTCCCTGCATGTACATTAACAATCACTCTAATATTTTTGTGCTTACTCGCGAACTCTGTAAGTGCCTGAAGTGTCCCGTCATCCGACCCGTCGTCAGTTAAAATTAGCTCCCATTTATATAACTGTTTTTCTAAATAAGATAGAACCTCGTTTAAGACACCACGCTCGATGTTAGCGAGCTCATTGTAAGAAGGAATAATTACCGAAAGAAAGGGTTGCAAATTCGACATATTAGTATCATACACTACACGAACATTGCGGAGCGAACTTATCGTTCTAACACTATAATCTGAACGCCTTCAACTTCGAACACTTCGCTCGGCTGCTTGGTAGGAAAAGTGACGATCTCATGAACTGGTGCAGATAACACGTCTCTTCCTGTTCTTTCTTCGTCGATTACAAACAGGATTTCGGCTTCAGTCCAGTTATGTTCACGCACCAAGCTCTCCGTCATGCTATCAAGAAAATAACGATAATTCATGCCGTATAAATCGTGTGAGTGAGAAAACAGCACAATGTTGTATAGCGTTTCACTTGGAACTCGCTCAGCAATTGTCTCGCTGATACGCTCCATTTCGTAAATAGTCAAACCTGCATCTTTCAACCGCATGTGAGTCATATTGAACCAAATATACCCAACCAAGAAAACCACTGTTACTGCTTTTCCAAGACTGTGCGTACTCCAAAGAAACCACAACACAACACCGTATATAAACGCAGTCACAGGATAAACAAAACCCAGGTAGTGGTCAAAAACGCTGTGCTGATACAAACTTGTTCCGACAATACCTGCTAATAGCCAAACAATAATCACCGGCAGCCCTGGCGCACGTCGAAGTGTTTTTACTCTACGCACACCACTTAATAGCCAACCTAATGCCACAAAAACCAACCCAACCAAGACAGTATTAAGCCATCTGACTTTTCCAATGTAGGGTTCAAACAAAATGTGCATACTTCGGCCATGAGATTCTTGCAAAGCCTGAGCAATCTTGGGTAAAATTGAGTTATCATTCAGGTGAGCAAAGTTATCTTCACTCGACACCAATCGTGTAAATGCACTCATGTTAATCCAACCGTGTTTATAATCAAACAAAATTAAGGGTACAAAAGATGCGGCAACTACTCCAATTGCTAGTGCTGTATATACAAGCAATGAAATAACTTGCTTAGACTTCACCCTGATCGTCAGCAGTCTATATAGCCACACCATTCCAGCTGCCAAAGCTGTTACTCCTGCCACATAGTGAAGTTGAAGCAAAATTGCAAAACAAACAGCCGCCCAAATCCAATACTGATTCTTTCCTTTTTGGGCTTCAAATACGCTGTAGAGCATAAGCAGCGATACTAACGGTACCGGGTTAGGGTTCCAACTAAAACGACTGTGCGTAACTACCAAGTGTGAAAGTGCATATACAAGTGTTGCAATTGCAGCTGGCTCGCGACCAATTAGTTTCTGTCCAAGACGCCACACGAGCCATATCGTCAATATGCTTAAGAGAGCCACCGCATACTGGGGACCAAGTGGGCTCGGGTACGTCATCCATAAGAAAGGGGCCATAAAGTAGTAATACACTGGCCCCAAATACATGTTGCCTACCGATGTCACTGGCCCGATGAATACGGGATCAAGCTCTTTGAACATTCGTGCTACCACAAGAGCATCTCTCCCTTGATCGCCCAAGAACTGCAATGCTCTATCGAGATTGTACAATCGCAAAAACGCACCAACAGAAACTGCTAACCCAACTAGCCAATCAAACCAATCTAAACGCTTGAACCAGCGGGCAGCCTGTGACGTAAAACTCTGCATAGTTTATCGATTAGTTTTCCAAATCAATCGGGTGTACGCGAAAAAGTTCCAAAACATACCCACAAGAATTCCTACCATAGCAAAAACAGTGCCTGTATCAATTATAAAAAGAGGTCGAATACCAACGAATGTCTCACCCAAAAATGCAATCACTAACTGAATTATTATTGATCCAAACGAAGCCAAGTTAAACTGAAGAAATTTGGCGGGAATCGCTTTTCCGGAGAGTTTTTTGTCTGAAAACGTCCAAGCATTGTTAATAATAAAGTTGGAAACTATTGCAGTTTCAATACTCAAGAAAGTGGCAGCCATAAAGCTCGAAATGAAGCCAACAGAAAATGTTGGTAGCAGCAAGCGGTATAGTCCAAGAGTGAGTAATTGTACGGCAGCGCCGACTCCCCCTACGAAAGCAAATCTAAACACCCTGTGTTGGTAGATTTCCTTTGCTCTTACTTTAAAAATATAGAGTAGGTTGTTTTTTATGTACTCTGGCCCCAATTTTGAGCTACCAATGGTTCTATCGACAAAAACAAATGGTACTTCCACAATTTTGAAAC
The DNA here is from genome assembly GCA_964494905.1 of uncultured Pseudomonadales bacterium. GTDB lineage: Bacteria > Patescibacteriota > Microgenomatia > UBA1400 > PJMF01 > CAZBMX01. The sequence goes on from CAZBTU010000005.1 coordinate 47,662, forward strand.
CTTTCCGTAATGCAGTATGCAGAAAACCAATTTGGAACGTATACCCACTAAACCGCTCTGAGTGCAGTTCAGGATGTACAGCCTCGTAAACTTTTTTGGTGATGGCACGATACCCACCCGTCCAGTCGTGAATACTAAAGTTAGTAAAAACGATCATGATTACGAGGTTGCCGACAACACTCAGAAATTTTCGATGCAAACCCCAGTCCTTTGGGATTCCACCACCGGCAATATAACGCGAGCCAAGAACAAAATCCGCTCCCTTATCAATTGCCTGCAAAAAGTCAGGAATTTTATGTGGGTCATGAGAGAGGTCAGCATCAAACTCAAACACAACATCTGCTCCCAACCGATCAAATGCTTGAGCCATACCCTTGAGATAAGCACCACCCAACCCAGATTTTTTCGGGTTGACCAATAAATGAACAATGCCTTTGTGCTTCTTACTTAGTTCGTTTACAACCTCATATGTCTTATCAGGTGAGGTGTCATCGACTACAAGCAACTGCAAATCCCATTTGCCCGAAACGATATCTCTCTGTTCAACAAGCAGAGGGATAACTTTTTGGATGTTTTCGCGCTCGTTATAGGTAGGGATGATTACTATTGCTCGCTTCATGCTTCGCTCTGGCTTTCTAACTCAATTTCTGCCTCGACCATCAACGCAACTAACTGTTCAAAGCTCACGGTCGGTTTCCATCCCAGTCGCTTGCGTGCTTTGCTAGGATCACCAATTAACAAATCAACTTCTGCAGGCCGGTCGTACTTGGGATTATGGGCGTATACAGTTTCCCAATCAGCAATCCCGGCTACCCCACACGCTATTTGCAAAAACTCTTTGACTGAGTGCGTTTCACCTGTAGCAATCACGTAGTCCTCTGGATTCTCTTCTTGTAACATCATCCACATTGCTTCAACATAGTCTTTGGCATAACCCCAATCACGTTTTGATTCCAAGTTACCAAGCTCGATTTTTTTCTGTTTCCCCAACTTAATTCGTGCCACTGCATTGGCAATTTTTCGGGTGACAAACTCGAGCCCTCGTCGGGGCGATTCGTGGTTGAACAGTATGCCCGATACCGCAAACATCTGGAAGGACTCTCTGTAGTTGACCGTAATCCAGTGGCCATAAACTTTGGCAACACCATATGGCGATCTCGGATAGAATGGTGTTTCTTCAGTTTGGGGTACTTGCAAAACTTTACCGAACATCTCGCTTGAACTAGCTTGATAGAACTTGGCTTCTGGACATGCTAGGCGCAATGCCTCTAGAACTCGCACAACACCAAGTGCCGTAAACTCACCTGTTAAGACTGGTTGATCCCAGCTTGCTTGAACAAATGATTGTGCAGCTAAGTTGTAGACTTCATCCGGCTGAATATCCTTGATAGCGTACGTAAGTGAATGTTGATCAATTAAATCACCCGAAATAAGTTCCAAGTTTGGGTCATGCATCAGGTGTGAAATCCGAGCATAGTTCTGAGTACTTGTTCTTCTTGTTAAACCATAGACTTTGTAACCCTTCTCCAATAGGAGTTCAGCAAGATATGACCCATCTTGTCCAGTAATTCCAGTTATAAAGGCTTTTTTCATGGTTGATTTCTCCAATATTCAATAATACTCTCCAGAGATGCATGCAACGGTACTTTAGGCTGCCAACCAAGATTTTTGACTTTAGCATTATTAGCTACCATGACTGGAATATCAAGCGGCCGTAGTCTCTTTGGATCTACTTCAATACGGACAGGAACTTTAGCCAAAGCACATAGCTGCTCAACAACTGTTTGCATTTGTATACCAGTCCCCGACCCAAGGTTATAGACTTCGCTGGCTACACCACGCTGCATCAGTAAGATGTATGCTCTCACAATATCATCTACATCAGTAAAATCTCGAACAGCCTGTAAATTTCCAACCTTGAGCACTGGATTTGCACCCCTCTCGATTGCCACCAACTGTTGTGCGAAAGCAGGCAAAGCGAATTGTGCCGTCTGGCCTGCACCGATATGATTAAATGGGCGGACCCGAATGATCTTCATTTGGTAGCTTTTGCAATAGGCATAGCACAACAAGTCTTGTGTGGCTTTGGAAACACCGTAAGGGTTAATTGGCTTGAGTGGTGCCTCTTCATTGAGCGTCTTGTCGTTCTCTTCAGAATACCCATAGACTTCAGCTGAACTCACATGCAAGATACGTGCCTGGGGAGCATGATGCAGAACTGCGCTTAAGAGGCTGTGCTGAAGCTGAACGTTATCAATGAGCACCCGCTCTGCCTGCTCATAACTTGATCCCACAGCAGCAAGCGAAGCCAAATGGTAAATTTGAGTCGGCTTCACAACTTCCACCAGCCGAGCAGTTGCAGCAGAATCCCTCAAGTCAACTTTATGAACCTGGGCTTGCTTGTAGTCGGTACTTCCACCTCCCATACTTGTCAGATGAAGCTCGAGGTGTTGCTCAGACAAATGTCGATACAAGTGACTTCCAACAAAACCAGTCCCACCGGTGATTAGTACTCGCTCACTCATCTTGTTTTACCTTCCCATTCCAATATATGTGTATCCCAATCGGGTCAGGGCATCCCCATCGAGCTGGTTGCGCGTGTCAATGACCCACTGAGTGCCTGCAGTTCGATACACGCTGAAGTCATGTTTCACAATCTCTGGCCATTCGACTAATAAAAATATGACGTCAGCTCCTTCGCAAGCCACAGATAGTGAAGTCGTGTAACTCAACTTTGGGTGAGCTGGTAGTTGCGATTGTGCGACTGTAACGGCTTTTGGATCAAACGCTTTAATCGCTGCACCGCCAGACAAAAGCTCGGGAATAACGGAGAGACTCGGTGCTTCACGCATATCGTCAGTATTAGGTTTGAAAGATAAACCCAAAATTGCAATTGTCTTGTCTTTCCAACCACCGACTTTTTTTTGATATGTTTTCAACAGTTTTGGTATCCGTTCTATATTTAATCTATTCACTTGATTGAACAAGTTGTCTTGTTCACCCACTGTCCTCGAATAGTATGCCAATTCTTTCACATCCTTTGGGAAACATGAGCCTCCATACCCAAGTCCGGGATACCAATAGTGGGATCCTATTCGCTTGTCATAACCGACCGCTGTAATAACTTCTTCAACATCAGCCTCGTTCTTCTCACACAGATCAGCAATTTGATTTATAAAGGTAATTCTCAGCGCCAAGTACGCGTTAGCCGCATACTTCGCCATTTGAGCTGAGCTTGGACTGACTACTACAATCGGTGCATTGAGTGGTTCGTGTAGTTCGGTTAAAATCTTTGCCACATTCGATTCATTCGTTCCAATAACAACCCGTTCAGGATGTAACGTGTCCTGCACGGCAGAACCCTCTCTCAAAAATTCGGGAACCGAAGCAACATGAAAAACTTTGTCCGTTTTCTCTCTAATTGCTTGGGAAACGACGGGAAGAGAACCTGGAGGCACAGTTGATTTTACAACCACGATTGCATCGGATTTAAAATGCGGTGCTGCCGATCGAGCGGATGCTAACACAAATTGCAGATCTGCTCCTCCCTCTGGAGTAGAAGGCGTACCAACTGTAATCATGATCACGTCGCTTTGACTAATTGCTTCCTGATAATCGGTTGTAAAAAACAGATTGCCGTTTGCCTGTTGCTCTCGCAACAGTGACTCCAGCCCTGGCTCAAAGAATGGCACCTGACTATTTTGCAAAGTGGATACTTTTTTTTCGTCAATATCTAAGCCATACACCTTGTGTCCGAACGAAGCGTACACAGCGGCTGACACTACACCCACAAACCCTGTACCAATAATTGCAATTTGCATACTTACTTTCTATAGTAGCACTCTTGTGTATATCTATGAAGCAGTTGGTATACGTCAAGGGGCTTTATCTGTCAATTCTCGCCATTCCACGCCACGAGCCACATAGTCCATGAGTTTAATGGTATCAGAGTAACGGTCACTACTACCCATGACCACAACTACAACTGACTGTTCTCTCTGTTTAAACTGGGTAATAAGCACTTCACCTGCATCCTCAGTTGTGCCTGTTTTTACTCCCACAACCGTCGGATCAATGCCCAACAGTTTGTGCGTGCTAACCAAATCATGGAAGAACCCTCCAGAGGTATCACTAATTCTGTCTCGCGGCGTACCCACTATTTGACGAATGATTGGATCTCTCATCACTTCTCTAGAGAGTAACGCTAAATCCCATGCAGTGCTCGTGTGTCCGGGAGCATCATAACCGATGGGGTTTTGGAAAGCTGTGGCAGTTAAATGAAGTCGGCCTGCTTCCTGGTTCATACTTTGTACAAAACCTGGTATCCCTCCCTCGTGTGAGGATGCAAGCGTAACAGCCGCGTCATTTCCTGACTGTATGAGAAGCGCTTTGAGCAACGAGTGAACTGATAAACGCTCTCCCTGCTGTAGTCCAGCACGCGCCCCATCCAAAGTCACGGCAATTGGTGGTACGGTTAAAGCTTGATTAAGAGCAAACTGTTTTCGAGTGACCAAAGCAGTCATAAGCTTGGTCGTAGAAGCAGGAGCCACAGGCAGCTGAGAGTTTTTCTCATACAAAACAGCTCCAGACGCTTCGTCAACGACAACCGCCGCAAGTGCACTGATTTCGGGTGGCTGCGAATCAGCACGCACAATAGGAGTCACCAAATGCAGTTTTCCAATTATTGGTAAAACACCTGGTTCTACCTTGGGATCACTGTGTTGTTTTTGCGCACCAAAACTAACCAGAACCAACGAAAGCAGCCCTATACTCAAGTACTGATCTAGACGGAGTGACACAAAAGAATTGTACTGGGTAT
>CAZBTU010000006.1:0-26408 GCA_964494905.1 uncultured Pseudomonadales bacterium
GACTTTGATGCGGGAAGAATGCAGGATGATGAAAACCCAGCTGATACTGTGGATATCACCTCTGATGACTACACGGAGCTGGAGTGGAGTTTGCAAGCAACCGCAACAGCAGTAGATAGTCAGGTTTATCAGTTTCGAGTCACTATTGGCGGCACAGCGCTCACAACATACACCGTTACTCCGCAATGGACAATAGGATCTGCTGATTCTACGTTTATACTCAGTTCCTATCGTTGGTATGTTGATAATGATTCGGAAAACGTAGCGAGTGTGTGGGGGAATCCAGATCTTGCAGAAGATACTGCATTAGCATTACTTCCCGCGACAAATGTTACACCGATCAACACTGATGAGCTGCGATTGCGGACTGCGGTGACAATTGCCACCAATGATTTAGCAGCAACGAGCAAGCAGTTTAAGTTGCAGTACAAAGCTGGCACGGATGGGGTTTGCACCACCGGGTCGTGGACTGATGTAGGTGCGGGCGGTGGGGGTGAAGTTTGGCGGTATGCTACTTCATCCGTTTCTGATGGCACAACCTTGACTGCACTCAAACTTACTATTTCTGATGTTCTGGGCGTTTATGGTAAGGCTTCTCCTACTGCCACCAATCCAAATGCTGCAACTATTGGTCAGGCTATTGAGTATGATTTTCATATACAACACAATGGTGCAAGCAATGCTTCTTTGTATAGTTTCCGGGTAGTAGAAAGCGATGGTACCGAGTTTGCAACGTATGATGAATGTCCTACACTGAGCACTCGACAGGTTACTGAACAGGAACTGCGACATGGTGATGTGTTTGGCAATGAGGTTGAGCGAGGGTTTACACGTGTAGACTAGTGTTTTTTTGGCTGTTGTATACTCAGTGTATGCAGAGGTGGATTTTAACTGGTGCAGTTGTTTTGATCATAGTTGGGCTGTGGCTTAGTTGGAATGGTTCACCACTGCAGACAGTACGAGACGCGATACTGCATGCATCGCCAATTCCAGAAGTTGTCACGGTATCAGACGGAAGCCGCACGCATGTAAACCTAACTATTGCTGGTGAACAAATTCAGGTGAGTTCAGGAAGTGCTAATTTTCGCAAACCTTTTCGAAGAGGTGATTTTGTAGTGTGGTTAGAAGTTCCTCAGGAAAAGGCAGAAAAATATGTGATTCGGTATCATATTCCGACGCAAACGCAGGTTCGTCTCACTGATAGCGGTGCTAGTCAGCATGCCCGGGTGAACACTCAAGGAGCGGTTGTGTGGCAGCAGTGGGTGGATGATACTTGGCAAGTGTTTTACTTTGACGGTGAAACAACTAAACAAATAACAGAAGGTTCTATTGCTCGGATAAATCCAGACATTTACGATAAAAAAATTGTGTTCGCGGAACGACAGGCTGGAAAAGCTTGGAATCTCATTGAATGGTCAGCCGAAACAGGCGAGAGGACTATTGTGCCAAATAGTGAAGGCGAGAAATATCCGTTGTATGAAGGCGATTCTCTTTCGTTTGTGTCACCAACCGACCCCGTCATTCTTGAGGCTGATGAGTAACTTGCTTCAGCGCGTTTTCCTACTCCACACATACTGGGATTTATGTATAAGCACATAACGTCCTATAAGCTGCGTCGTAAAAAGGCTTCATGCTGGAGCAATTTTTTAAATTACAAGCACGTATGCTTAGCGTAAGTGTATTCACAACCGTTTTAACTATGATTGCAATGAGTGTTTCTGTCAGTGTGACCTTTGCTGCTCACCCGAGGGCTTTGTCAGCGAAACTGTGTGTTTCAATGCTGGCTTTTCCTCAAGATAAAGGCCTATAACTATTGACAAACCTATAATATTTTGCTATACTACTTTTCGCACGCAACCCTCGGGTTGAGTGCTTAACAGACTACTGGAATACACGAGGTTTTGAGCAATCAAATCCTTAGGTAGTGTTCTGTGCATCAGTTTGCACCCAAGACTTTGCGTCTCGGCTACCAAACTGCGCAGATACTATCAGTGAGCTGACAAGCAGTCATGTGTGTTCAATTCAAGGTAGGCTCTTTACCAAGCGAATTATAGTTTCTAGATGCTAGAGACATTGTTTTTCGACAGTGACTTTCTTTGCTCCTCATACTTTGGAGTGCAGAGAGTCATTGTCGAACTCCGCAAGAGAAAAAGTATGGGGGTCCTCTGAGGGGTGTTCCGGCGAAATAACTGGAACCAGCCATACTTCAATTTTAGGAGACAACTACAATGACTTTCATGAACATGACCCCCCACAAACTGTTTTACCAAATGCCCGACGGAAGTCGGGTGAGCTTGCTCCCCTCTGGAGAAGTTGCTAGAGTTGATGAGATCCTGACTGGAGTAGCGAAAGAAGTAGGAGTTGGTGGCATAAATTTTTTGGTTAAGACATCACCAGTAAATGGTGAAGTGTATGTAACCAAGGAAGGTTCTGACGAAAAAATGCCCTTTCCCGAGCAAGATGGCCAAACGATCTTCATTGTGAGTACGATGGTAAAAGATCAGATTTTGATTGGTCAAGCCCGGCCCGACGTATGGGCTCCGGGAACTGGTCCCAAGGACGGTCCCATCCGCGAGGATGGCAAGATCGTCGCTGTGACACGCTTTGTGAGCGCAGTAGCTAGCGAATAGAAACTTTCAACACAACCCCCTTACAGCCATCGCCTCCCTCCTTTAGAGGTGAGCCGGTGCTTGGCAAGGCCAGGAAGTGTTGCGCTAGGATGAATACTGCTTGTTAAGAGGCCACCCCAAAGGGTGGCCTTTTTCGTGGGATACCGAAGAATTAATATTAGGTCAGCAACAACTACAAAAATTACTCGAATAGTGTTATAAATAACAAATATGATGCAAAATATAAACAGAGAGCATGAGCTAGAATTGGTAAAAGCTGATAGCAACCCAGAGCCAGCACGACCTACTGAAGTAGCACAACAACTGTATGCTTTAGGATTCCGAATAGAATACGCTGATGCAAGTGATACAGACGATGATTTTGGAACATTTCAAGAACACAAAGACTTTGTAACGGTGTTTAATGTCTATCTACCCCAACTCAGGCAGGATCATGATGCGAGCAGTCATTATAGTCAGACAACCAGAGAAGTGGTATCAAATTTGTTAAATCTTACTGCAGTTGATGAATCCCTAGATAGCATCCTTGATGCACTGGAGGATATGCCACTATCAGAAAACCCTCAGCGGTTTGAGTCACCTGGTCCAGAAGTTGCGAAGCAGCTCACTGAGTTCTTGTTGAATGAGCGAATACGATCAGCTTGGGGTGAGATGGCTTGTTTCAACTGTCTGCTGGAACTGAATCAGCATAACTTGGGTACTATACCTGCTGAAATACCGGCTGGTATTGCAAATGCATTTCATTTGCAGTTGGAACGGTGGAAGGTGCTACCCGACGGTATTGTAGTCACATTACTTGATGATCCCAACGAAATAGAGCTATATCTTCAGTTTCCAGATGTCGCACAACAACTTGGTGCATACATTCTGGCAGCGTACTCACCTGTTCGCAGGACTGGAGACTTTCCAAATGGCGCTAGTCGATTTTATGAGGAGCTATGCCAGCAGAAAGATGAGGATCTGATCCTGCAGCGATTGGGGGAATATTTCGACATACAGAGCTTCCGAGACAAAAAGTATGACAGCATGTTGCATTTCTTATTGAAGATGAAGTATATGGATGAAGGCAAGCAGCAAGCAGATAAGATACTTCCAAAAATCGAAAAGCAGCTCATTGAGCAATTGCAACAGATGAATGATTGTAGGAGTCAAGCACTTCGCATCGACTCAATGTTGGCTCGTTTAGTGCTTGGGAATGATTGTACTAAAACGATGTATGAGCTTGCATATCCCAATCGTGAAAAACGTTTTGCAGTTTGGAAAGAGTACAACGAAAAATTGTTTGGTTGCGAATTTGCGGTAGGCGGTGCTGGGATTCTTTTAGCAAGTAACTCAGCGCAACAGATTACTGCGCCCAAACCAGTTTTCATGACGAAGCGTGGGCAGATTGAATTCGATACAGAGGAAAATAGATCGGCTGATGCTGCTTGATTAACTTACTGCAGCCTGCGCATTGCGCAATTGGCTACAAATCTCTGGATTAACTGCGGCTGCAATCTGCTTTTGGATCTCCGCAACCTCAAACTCCGTTTTTACTGGATAAAAGACTAAATAGCTGTTATTAGCTTTTTCGCTATCATGGTCACGATGAAGTAGTCCGCTAAAGTAGCCGTTTTTTTGCCTAAAAGTTCCCGCAGTTGTGCCACACGAAGTATGCTGTCCGCTTTTCGGATAGCGCGCAATTCTTGTGAGTTTTGCTCAGTGGGATTCGGCAGGTCGAAGAACTATCGCTGACAACAAAAAAACTGGTAATTATTTCGAATTGCAATGGCGAAAAAAATTCTGCCCATGAGCAGGATCGGGTTGTGTTTTGGGGACCGACGTAGCATTCCGTGGTTACTGAGTAGGCATTTAATCGTTGCCAAAATGCACTGTGTGCAAGTAGGCACTAACTCTTGATATAGCAAAAATACTCGCATTCACAACCGCGAGGACTAGGAATGGCTCAGCGGCAGGACTTTGATAGAGGAATGTAAAGGCAAAACCCAGGAATAGGGAAAGCGCTAAGTTTGTTTCAAAAGCATTTATCATGACCCGCTTTAATACTGCCTTGAAGGTATTTTTCCATCCGTTCTCACCCTTTGGTAAAAGCTCTAGCTGAATAGAGCTGGTCGTTCTATCGATTAAGATTGTTTGTGGGGCATACCCTTCTGCAATTGCCACAAGTGACACTAATGTCGAGCCAAAAACCTTAGATGGAACTGCAAATCTTCCATCTCGATGAGTCTGTAATATTGCAAGCGTTTTGCCGCTTGGATCAACTAAGCTGAGGATTGCATTAACTGGTTTTTTCGAGTCTGACGAGAAAGTTGTTCCAGGTATATAAGTAGTAGAACCAAGACCTTTCCCCAACAAAAAGCCAAAGTGATGGAATACCGTTCGAAACAATGTGATTATTGAAAACTGTGTCTGCGCAAGCAGCCCTAAAACACTGAGAGGAGCTGACACCGCAACTGTCCATAATGTGACAAGTCTGAGAGTGGCAGATGACTGAGCTTCTGCTTGTAACGCTTTAGTTAGCAAGGCGACTTTTAGAGTAATGGTCTGGGAGTGATATGTCAATGCACTGAGGAGAGCGCTTCCCGTTGGTCGTAGCTCAACCGTAGGAAATGGGTTGTGAACCAGGGTAGAAAAATTCACTGATTGTTGTTGATAGCCAATTGCAGAGACTTCTGCTTTGTATTCTCCTGGAGGTAGCGCAAAAGGGAGAGAGCCGTCCGGTCTAGTAAATAATGGATTTTCCAGTAGGTACTCGGGTGCTAACAGTTGGGTATAGATGTCTGTAGTTGGGTCTTTGCGGGAGAGTAGTATTCTGGCTCGTTCAAGTGGTTGTTTGGTTACTCCGTCTATGACGCGCAGTGGAGGTGAAATCCAAATCGTAAAAATTTGCAGGTGTTGCTGGTTGCCGATAGTTGTTCTGATGGTAGCGGAGTATTCAAGCTCTCCCAAAGTGATCGGCGAGAGCAGCCGTGTGCTCCAAATGCCCGGCTGTGTCCGGACAAATGTGGTTGTGTATATGTCATCACCATTCAGATCTCTGTAGAGGATAACGCTCTCAATGAATGCGTCATTGGCAATTGAGAGTGAGAGCTCAATAGTTTGATCGCTGGGCAGCAAGAAAGGCGAATTATTGGCAGTTGGTCCTGTCCAGAGGTGTGTGCCGTTGCTGGTGATGGTGACTGAGTTGGGGATAGGGACGCCACCTGATTGTGCGGTGGTAAACTGCAGTAGATCACTCACAACTATCTGCCCTGAAGCGGTGATCATGCTGAACTGAACATAGTATGTGGTGTTAGGCAGTATGTTGGTGAGTGGAATAGTGTGTAGCTGCGCGGAAGGACTTGAAAATTCTTCATTCAGGGCATTTGCTGATCTGCCATAGCGCACAGTAAGCGCGCTTGGACTTGAAAGCAGCACGTCCAAACTAATACTAGTGTCGGTCACCGTTGTTACGGTATATGAATCAAAGCCTGGTGTAGGTGTTGGACTGGGAGTTGGTGATGGCGTTGCAGATGGACTTGGCGTGGGGGTTGCCGTGCTAGGGGTAGCTGAGGGGGAAGGTGTAGGGGTAGGAGTTGCTGTTGGTTCAACATACAGATAGCTGACTGAACCAGTCGAATCAACCGTGCTGACTGGATCGGTAATCCGAGCCATAACAGATGCAGTAACTTCAGAACTCCCCGTATAGCTATCTGTGGTCTCCAGCTGGAAGGTCACTGTTTCTCCCGTTGTGTTGGCGGGGAAACTAGCAATTGTCCAAGTAATTGTTCGGTCCGTCAGATTGATGACAGGGCTGGTACCTCCGTAGGCATCATCAGCACTGCCTGCTACGTAACTGAGCAACTCGACAGTCGGTGTGCCATTACCACTGATAGTTCCCAGCGTCCATTCGGCTTGTAGTGTGAGAGGTGATGCAAAGTCATACTCTGAGCCGTATGTAATGGTGTAGGTAATTGTCGTATCCTGGGGGATCTCAGTCACATCATCGGTTGTACTGAGTGAAGCAGAAAAATCATCTGCTGGCGGTTCGATCGTGGCGGAGATAGTAACCTGGTCGTTGGCTACTATGGCGATCATTGCATCGGAGACGCTTGATGGATTACCGCCGACAAGTGTAGCCAGCGTCCAGAGGTATCCTTCGGAATCACCTGCTGAGGCTGGATTTGTTGAGATGCCGCCGGTCAGATAAAATCCGTACGTAGTGCCAGATGTTAGGTCGTTACTTGGGAAGGTTATTTGCTGTCCAGAGACGTTGGTGGCGGTGCTAATGCCAGGCCAGGCAGTGACCCCACTCGGCAAACTACTCGTAGAAACAGTGTATGTTCCGGCAGTACCGCTGCCAGACCAGGCAGAACCCAAGGTAAGGCGCAGGCCATCTTCGGTGACGCTTTCACCAACTCGAGCCTGGATTAAAATTGAACCAGGGCTCGTGCCAGCCTTAGTGCGATCTGGTCGAACCAGAACGGATGAGAACTCTGCAGCTGTGGTTTGTCTGGCGAATAATGAAAAACTGACCCCAATCACAAATACCACTAACAACCGAACCAACCAGAGAGTTTGAGCAGACAGACGCATACTATATAATGATGCCATAGACAGACTTGCATGTCAGTACCAAGCCGAGTAGGATGGGTAGACCAGAATCGCATCTAAAGGCATCAAAATATGAGCAACCGGTCAGTTCGTCTTTTCAAAACAGGCATAGTGGCAAGTGTCATTTTGGGACTCACTGTAGTAGCCGGCTATTTTTATTGGCAGTACCAGCAACTTTCCTCAAATAACCCGGAAAAAGAGATACAAGCTATCAGCAAGCAGTTGCGTAAGTTCATGGACTTGCCTGAGTCACCTTTGCCGACTATGGCTACCGTTACGGAAAAAGAAAAACTCCAACAACAGGATTTTTTCCAAAAAGCTGAGAACGGGGATAAAGTCTTGATTTATTTATCAGAAGGTAAGGCGATTTTGTTCAGACCATCGACTGGCAAAGTGATCGATGTTGCGCCTATTCGCGAGACTACAACTCCAGAACAGGCAGCAAAACCCGAGTCAACAGACAGCAAACAGCCGGAATCCGAAGCAGAAGAAACAGTTTCGATCACTTTGTATAACGGTTCGACTGTCTCGGGTGTGACGCGTTCGGTTGAGTCTGATCTATCTGAGCTTTCTTATGACTATGAGGTGGTCGCTCGGACTAATGCAGCTCGTACGACATACACCGAAACTGTGGTTGTAGATGTTGACGGGAACTTAAACGAACAAGCCCAAGAACTAGCCAAACTACTTGATGCCAGCGTGACTTCACTTCCTTCTGGAGAGCGGCGGCCAAGCAGTGGTGGACTCCTAGTGATCATTGGTGGCCCAGTCACAGCGTCACCTGAGGCATCACCGGCAGCTCCTCAGCCACAGCAATAGTTACAACAATTTTCATGCGCGTCCAATCTGGCGTTGCGCTTATTTTTAGCCAGCAAAAAGCCCCCGGGTACGTATGTACTCGGGGGCTTGTACGAAACATGACTACTGCTTACTTCTTGCTAGGCAAGAAGCAGCAATAGAGATATTTAGTTTAGACTAACACTTCGGGTTTGCGCGCGGTGCGCGCTTTGGCGACCAACTGACGAACTGCTTTGACCAGTTCTTCCACCGCCGGTGGGATCAGACCCAGGGCCAGGTACGGCAGCAGGGCGGCCGGGGGCGGGATCATGCCGAACATCGGAATGAACAAACCAGCAACAGCCAGGGCGGCAGTGACCAGGGCGGCGAGAAGTGTCCAGGGGTTGCTGAACGGGCCAATCTGCCACAAGGTGTACTTGAGGCTCCGCGCGGTGAAACTGGAGCGCAGGATTTTTTGCACCAGGAAGGTTGTGAAAATCATGCTTTGCTGCAATACCAGTGTGGCTTCGGCGTTCATGCCTTGTTGCGCAGCGAATTTTCCTGTCGCTAGGAAGACAAAAGCCAAGACAATAGTGGTTACCACGCTTTGCAAACCAATTGACGCATACATGTAGGGCGTGATAATACTTTCGTCTTTTTTACGAGGCGGCTGTTGCATGACGTCAGCCTCTGGTTTTTCGGTGGCTAGTGCAATAGACAGCCAGGCGTCACCCAGGACGTTGATCAGCAATAGCTGGACCGCGGTCAGAACAGCAGGCCATCCCAGGATGACTGCCACCATGAAGATCAGAACTTCAGAGCCATTGGTGGACAGCAGGGCATGGCTGTAGAGCCGGGTACGGTGCAGGATGGTGCGGCCAACGTTTACCGCCTCAGCAATAGCCGAGTAGGTTCCGGTCAGCACAACATCGGCCGTCTCTTTCGTCACTTCTGTTCCGCTCGCCATGGCGATGCCGACGTCGGCTTGCTTGATGCTGGGGGCGTCGTTAACGCCGTCGCCGGTCATAGCAACTAACTTACCAGCGCGTTGCATGGCTTGAACAATGCGGATTTTGTTGGTGGGACTGGTCCGGGCGAATACCCGTGCATCTGCGATGCGAGCCAGTGCGCTTTCCGACATGTTTTCCACGCCGTCTGCGGTGGCTTCATCAACTTCGCTACCCAGAACCACATCACTCAACGGAGCGTCCTCGGGTAAAATGCCGGTTTCCCGGGCAATGGCCCAAGCCGTTCGCTGGGAGTCACCGGTGATCATCACGGCTGTGATGCCGGCTCGTTCCAGCTTGCGAACGGTTGTTTTCACCTCAGGACGAGGAGGATCAGCGATGGCGACCAGACCAATGAAGGTCATTTCTTCTTCCAGATGGTCGTCATCAACTTCTGGCATGACCTCACGGTCGGCAAAAGCCAGAACTCGTTTGCCGTCTTCTTCGTATTGCAGGACTGCATTACGGACGGCATTCCGATAGGTGGTGTTCATGCGTTCACGTTTGCCACCAACCAGGATATGTGTGCAGAATTCGACCAGGCGGTCAGGCGCACCTTTGGACAGGGCATAGTGGCCACCATTCACCGCATGGACGGTCGTCATCATTTTCCGGGCAGAAGTGAAGCTGATTTCCCGGATTCGCTGATTGCGGCTGTCGGCTGTAACTTCGATGCCAGCCAGCGCAGCCATTTCGGCTAATGCTTTTTCGGTGGGGTTACCCACGTCATTGCATAAATGCGCTACTTGGAGCAGGCGGGCAACTTCTGGATGGGCAAAAATGCCATTGTTTTCTTGGGCGGACCCATTAATACGTTGGCTTTGGCCCGTGACAGTCCAGATTTCCGTTGCGGTCATTTTACCGAATGTTACGGTCCCAGTTTTGTCCGTGCAGACGACACCGATTGAGCCAAGGCCTTCGGCCGCTGGTAGTTTCTTGATGATGGCGTCGTGCTGAACCATCTCGCGCACGCCGAGTGCCAGGGCGATCTGAATGACCGCACCGAGGGCTTCGGGGATAAACGCGATGGCGAGGGCGACAGCCAGGATCAAAGCTTCCAGCAGTGGTTGACCACGGACTATGTAAATGGCAACGACTGCCAAACACACGATCATGGTGCCCCACATCAGGAATTGGCCTAACTTATCCAGCTGTTGTTGCAGCGGAGTTTCGCCTTCTTCTGTGGCTTCCAGCTCTTTCCAGATTGTTGCCAATTCAGTACCCAGGCCTGTAGAGGTCACTACAGCAGTGATGTTGCCAGCTTCCAGGTGGGAGCCAGTGAACACCATGTTGTTGCGTTCAGCCAGGGGGGCGGTTTCGTTGATCTGTCCTGCTTGTTTCTTGAGCGGCAAAGATTCACCTGTCAGCAAGGCCTCGTTGACCTCGCCTTTGACTGACCGGAGGACCCGGGAGTCGGCAGGGACTTTGTCACCCTCTTGCAGGACGATCACGTCACCAGGGACCAGCAGGCTGGCTTCAATTTCTACGACTGTTCCATCGCGGAAAGCCCGAGCCATGGCTTTTTGCAGTTCTTTCAGCTTTGCCAGAGCGTTGTCGGCTTGTCGGTCTGTTACGTACGCAACAAGCGTCATAAACAGCACGATGCCAAACAGCAGAGCGGCGTTCTTCAGGTTTTCGCTGTCGCCTTGGACGATGCCAACGACGCCGCTAATAAACGACGCTGCCAGCAAGATCAGGACGAGCTTGTCTGAGAGTGCTTCGAGGAACGCTTTCCACCATGGTTCAGCTTCGCCTTCCGGCAAAGCATTGGGGCCGTATTTCGCGAAGCGGTTTTCTGCTTCGTTTTGTGTCAGGCCGATGTCAGCCGTTTCCAGGCTAATCAGCACATCTTCCGCAGGCTTGGCCCACGGCGAACTGATCACGATTTGCGCCGCATCTACAGCGGAGGGCGCGGTTACACCGACAGGAGCGAGTTCTGTTTGAATCAAGAACTCCTCCAATAATTCATCTTCAGCTTTTGTTTTCATCTGTATCTACTCCATTCGAATGGTTCGACAAATTTTTCGTTAAGTGCTTAGGCACTGAAAAAAAACTTTGAAAGTGCCTAAGACCGCAAGGCATGTAAAGCCCTGGGGTCTTAGGCAGCTCTCAGATCGAACAGAACGGGGAGAACAAATTGAAGTATTAGTCTGTTAACGATCGAGATTAAGTCTGGAAAAACCAAACTCAATCACCACCAAAAATACTTGCTCAAGCAAAACATGGGCAGCGTTTTGGCGGTTCACTTTGAAAAGTGAATGAGCATTATATCATAAAACTTATTCTGACGATACACTACATAAAGTTATTGGGCTGTATTATGATTGAATCGAGAAATACTATGGGATCTTAAGAATATTGAAAATATCCCATAACTATTGACAAAAGCACATTTGATATGTATAATTGATAGCATATAATACGTGAACCATTGAAAGGTTTACATGTCAGAAAAACGTGATATATGGAGCTCGGGTCATGAAATTGCTAGTTTAGCTGAAGATGGTAATAATGGTGCGTTTGACGGTCATTGGCACGCTGATGAAGTAGATGAGTCATTTATTCCCCATAGTGAATCAAAGAATTCAACCGCTAGCTCGAGCACACCAGGTGCTGAGTTAGTTGCAGATGGATACATTCCTTTTGAATCACTTTCTGCAGAGACTCAGTTTGAGTTACAGAAATGGGTTCTTGTTATTGCCGATCACGCGCCTAAGAGCACACCTCCAGGTGTGATTTTTAATGTTGCGATGTATTTGTACGAAAAGCTTGGTGACAAGGAGCCAGAAGAAATTGCTCCACATGTTCCAGCTATTATCGAAGCACTGCACGCTAGGCCCATTCCAATTGACGTAAAAGAAGTACGGGGAAAGTACTTGCCCATTTCTGAAGGTGACCTCTATGCTTTGTGGGCTGATGAAAATACTCAGGTAGAGTACGTGTTGGGATCGACATTTTCTCAAGACAAACTTATTTTAACTCCTGGCCAGCCAGTTGAATCGGAGTCAAAGTTCAATCACTTTCCTCCTTCAAACAACCGAAGACGCAAGTATGGCACTGCTGCCAGACCACAACTCAAGAAGCAAACTGAAGCCTCAGGCCCAGTTGTGTTACAGATGGGGTTGTTACTTGACGGCCGAGTTGCTGATGGGAATGGCAGAGTTAACAGTCGTTTCATTAGACCAACCTCAGAGGAAAAACTGGAACAATTTATGGTTCAGTTGCGTAAAGTTGAGTTCATTAGTACGACAAGGGGTGCTTTGCGACCTTTTGCTCCAAGTGAGATCAAGCTGTCTACTCCTTTGCATGTTGATTTCAAACGAGCCGGCCGAGAAGTTTCCTTCCGTCAATCAGACATCTTTAGGCTCTGGTCAGCCGCTGATACCCGGGCAATTTATGTCATGGGTAACTATGGACCTGAACAAGATCGCTTGATACTCAAGCCTGGTGACGAACTTCTCAAAGAAGATCCTTCACTCAAGGAGCTGAGTCTTAAGATGTCTTGGTTGATCAACGGCGTGCAAGGAAATCATTCTAGCGATGAGTCTCCATTCACCCGGCCAACCGGCAAAGCCGAGATGGCACAACTGCTTTCGCAGTTGAAAAAAGTACAGTTTAGTTCTGAAGCCTCACAGACGGATGCTTCTGAGGTGGGCGCTTTTGCCCCCGAGAATATAACCGTACTCTACCAAGCTACTCCTCGCTATGACCGAGTTCGTAACGAACGCTGGCGTGCAGCTGCTGAGCAGTGGATGAAGGCATGGACTGAGTCGCCTCGAAGTATGGTGACCGTCACCTTGCACATGGATGACGAGAATCGTTTCAGCAGCGTGGTACTCAATACCGAGGCTACTCGGGTGAGCTTGCCATACGCTGTCTGGGCTAACTTGGTCAGTTGTCAACCAATTGATCAGGAGAGCCAATCTGTCACCTTAGGTGCACAGCAGGTCTCGCTCGACTCAACCGTTCTTGAGATTCGACAAGTCTTGCGCCTTACTCAAATAAATGGAGTCATGCATCCAAGATTGGATGTCAGGGTGGGGTAACACAGATACCAAGAACATGAATAAAAAAAGTCCCGGCAAAACCGGGACTTTTTGAATGACAAAATGTTTGATTACTTGCTCGCCGTTGCCAGTTGCAATAAATAGAGAGCCAGTTCTTCAGGACTAGCAACATGGTGTTTAGCGTGTGGGAGCCTCTCTTTGCCAACTGATATACCGAAAGTGTGCTTAAATGCTGGCACATCAGTGACGGGGTTATCTCCAGCGGTAATGACCGTTGCAGGGTCAATATCAAGCAGGTCACAAACCCAAACTAGGCTACTGCCTTTATCAACGTGTTGTCTGGTGATTGCAATGTCTTTTGGTGTAGTCAAGTCAACATTGAGCTCAGAACTCAGATCTGAGGGCAACTCAAGCCCAAGTTGGTGAGTTCTAATAGTGATCATGGCGGTATCGTGCTGTTTTAGTAGTCGCGCAAATTCTGCAGGATCACAAGTAATGATGCCTAAGGCATCGGTTTCACTGTAGGTTTTGATGCACTTCTGAGCTTCGACTTCAGTTCCAGCGAAAGCAACAATTGTACTCTTGCCGGCTGGGTAGAAGCGTGCCTGGAGGATATCATTGTGGTTGGCAACAACAAAGTCGGCTAAACCATTTTTTTCTTGTGTGTTCAGAGGGAATGTTTGCATTACCTGACCGTCGGTTGACCAGACTTCTCCTCCTGCAAGAATGATGTAGGGAAGATTAAGGAGTGGTTGGTCAAAAACCCGTTCAGCCTGTTTGAGGCTTCTTTGTGTATTGACACCCCTGTGCGTAAATGTAAGTAGTGCATCGATCATCTCGGGAGTGAGTCCTGATCCCGAACCCTTGAGCGTTTTATCAATATCAAAGTAGCCGTAGCGTTTTCTTTCTGACATTTTGTTCCTTTAATTATCTGCGATGTGCAGAAATAAATGTATCTATTCTTTGTCTGTGGACAGGATGGATGGTTGTAGTGCTTTCATGGATATCAGCAAGTCCCTCAATTTCTAGATTCATGAAGACATCGTTGAAGCGTCCCATATTGCCACTTAACTTACTCAGGTACTGGTGTACAACCAACACGTCCGGAGACTGGGCTGATTCAGCAAGTAACATATAGTATTTATCAAATGAGCGGATTATGCGTCGTACCACATGATAATCGTCGAGTGTGAGTTCCTGATGACTGAGTAGTTCATTGAGGGAACCAAGTCTCTCTGAATAATAGCGAAGGAATTCATCATGGCTGACCGTTTGAGGCAGAGCTGCCGTCTTAAGGTCTTTGAGGTACTGTTCAAGCTTAATAATTATTTTTTCAGCTCGAGACTGCATGATCTCTGGAAAGTCGCGGGCGTCTTTCCAAGAACCGATTGAAGCAATGAACTTCGAGAGAGGCTGAGGGCCTTTGTGAACGGTGGTAAGCAGTCGATGCGTAATCAACAGCAAAGTTCCGGCCTTTCGGACTTGAATAAGATACTCAAAATGTTCTTGGTATTGTGGATCGTCAAAGCTGGTAGCCTTTTTTGTTTGTTCAACTGCCACTCGTACCATATTTTGATCAAAAAGCTGTGTCCACTTATGTTGGGCAGCCGCAAATATGTTCTCACTTGAATGAAGTTGTTCCAGCAGGTGACAAAGATCTTCTGGAAGCGAGACTCCATTTTCAATATCGTAAAACAAAACATCTCGTGTAATTGTTGCTCCTTGATGATTGATGACGAGGGGAAAAATGTGTTCTGACATATTGGTAAAATTGGAGTAATTATTACTGATGGTGATTTTTTAGCCTCTGAAGAGGAGCGTCAAAAACATTGCGCTCTTCTGCAACTTTTGCCAGAATCTGTCCCGATTCACGATATTTTTCGTTTTTCAGATAGTCGTTTCCGGTTGTAGCAATAAAGAGATCTGCGATTGCAGCTTTGCACACACCATCGTTGAGAAATGCTTCAAGACCCGAGCGATTTGATGGGTCTAGTACCAACCGCACCAAGCGCTGAACAGGTCTAAATCCAGGCTGGTTCAGAATGTAAGCTATATCTTGATTGAGTGTTCCATCGATGAGTGCGGTGTTCAGTTTGTGTTCAACTTGTGGTGTTGAATGTGCAAGAAGGGGATCAACGATGAAAGCGTACATTTCTCTAAACGTAAGTGCGCCGTTAGCGATGACTGACTCACGCACTCTATCGACCGTGGCTCCGGTGATTCTGACATCATCGCCAAAGATAATGTGCATGGGATTTTGAAAGAAATCAGGGCCAGGAAGCTGTGTCTTGGTAGAGGTTGCTCTGCGAGCTCTCTCTTCGGCAGACAGTTGAGCATAGTTGGCCGTGTTTGAGGCCAACCGAGGGAGTCTTACTTTTATGATTGTTGGCAGATCTGCCTGGGCAAGACTTATGTTGATAATGTCTGTTGCTCTTTCGAGTACAAAGTTTGACGACGAGTGAACATTTCTAGATCCAGGAACAAACAAAGCAACATTCTCGTTGTTTTCGGCAATCCACTCAAAAGATTCAAGTATGCCGTTGGCATTCTGGTCCAGTTCACGGAGAAATTTATCAGCAATTTTTCTGGCGAAAAAATTAATGTGTGCTACACTGCCAAACTTCATCAGGCTATATGCTTGAATAAGGTCATCAAGATTTTCTCCTTTTTCCATATCAACAAACTTACCCTCAGAGTTGAGCGTGATGTTGTAGACGCCAGTTCGTTTATATGTTCGATTGAGTTCTTCAATTGAGATAGCTTTTCTTTCTAAGGCTGATCGCTCTAACATGCTGAAGCCTTTGGTGTAGGCTGGCATGTAGCAGTAACCATCAGAGGATGTAGCTGCACGAAATAGATCAGCGAGCATGTTTTCGTCTGCAACTGATAAAAATGTTGCTAAAGCCTGGATACGTTGCTCTTCAGTGATGCCAAGACTGGGTTCTGATGTTGTGGTAAAGAGGAACTTCAGAAAGCGGGCATTTGGACGAAATGAGTCACCGTCAAAAAAGAATGCGCTGGTATCTAAAAGTGTGTTTTTGTTTTTCATGTTGAGTTCCTAGTTTGTTACCTATTCCTGTGATTTTTTGACTAGTGTGAAACTGAAATCATCAAGCTTAGTTTCATGGAAAGAATAGCCATGCATGTGCACGAATTTTTTTCCACTTTTTTTCACAACACTCTTAGAAATTTCAATTGTTTCAAGCAGCCTGTCATGTTGCCGAACCTCGATAGCGTAATCGAGGATGTTGTTTAAATCAGGAGCGTGCATGTCAATTTTCCACATCCAGACAGGGCCATCGTCGTCACTGTCTTTTACCAATTCAAGATTGACTGTGAACAAGCCATTTCGCCAAAAGGCTGAGTTCGCTTCTTCCTTTTGTCTATGCTTGGTAATCATTTCTGGCAATATGTACTGTAGTTTTTCTGAGCTTGGTTTGTTGAGCAGTTGCAACTCTTTAATCCATGGAATCAAGTCCGCAACCGTTTTAGCACTGGCACGATTCAAGTATTCTTCCGTGTCTGGCTCATTCACCATCAGTTGCTCGGTGAACTTTATGTAGTAGCAGGCAATCATTTTGGAAGCTCCGGAATCAGCAAGTAGTTTTTGCATTGAACGCTCATGAGAGCCCGTAGCGCAGAGGTCATCGACTGCTATAACTGTTGCACCTTTAACCTTGTCAGCGTTATCTCCTTCAATGACAAGTTTTCTTGCCTTCATTGCGGCTGCTCTTTCTTCCGCCGTCAACTTTCCAAAATCTTGTTTCGCGAACTGGCCTTTGCGTTCCACTTTTATTCGGTCTACGTTAATGCCGGCCCGCACTAGCTCTGCTTCAATAAAGTCAGTAAGGTGTGCACCGGCTGTCGCAATCGCACCATATGCAGAGGCAGTAATGATGATTTTTTCTCGATTGGCAACGGCTTGGAGAAAAACTTCGTCATGTAATAAACTTTGTGTCATTCTCAATCCGATTGTTCTTACCGCAGCAGGATCACAATACTTCATGCGACTGTATCGCTTAGCCTCATCAGGTGTGATGTCTGCTTTGCTTTTGAGTGTATATGTCGCAATTTGGTGTGGTTTTAGTGTCGATTCTGCTTCTTTTGATGTGTACTTCTGTTTTCGATAGAGCACACCATCTTCTCCCATCCATCCTTTATCTATGAGAACAGATCGAAGCACTTGAATGGCTGGTTTATAGTGAGCGTTGTAGCGAGCAAAAAAATTAATTCTTGATGCTGCTTTAAATAGCTTGAGTGCTGCTTTATCTGGCAGATTTGACAGGAAATCGTAAAGTTGAGGGATGTTTTCTGGAGAAAGTACTGACTTGAGTAGTCTTTGCGTAACAGTTACCTCTTCTGGATGTTCAAGTAATCCTTTGAGTGACTCTAAGCTTCCATCAATGGATTTGAGAGCTACAGTTTTTTCCAAAGCCCCATCAGTTGCAGCATACACAAATGTATCCAGAGCGCCACCGAATAAAAAGAAAACCTTTTCAGCTCCACCGACTGTTGTGAGTAGCTGCTTGACCTCATCTGCTGACTTCGTGCTCACCAACATATCATCAACAAATAACACGTGACAGCCTTTGTACTTTCCAGCTTCTACGATACTTTCAAGTTTTGGCGGAACTTTGTCTGATGATTGATAAAACTCTTTATCAACCCAAACAGGAATGGGGCTGTCAACGTAGAGTCCTTGTCTGTTGTTGTTGGCCAACCAAATATTCAGACGCGCTGAAATACCCCTGAGGAGTAGAGCTGAGGCAGTTGGGACATTGGCAATACCGTGTGAAGTAATAACTATTATTTTTGAAGCTAAGCTTGCATTAATAATAAAGTCAAGGAAGTGGAAGTTTCTTAAAGCCGCGTCAGCTATGCTGCCAGCAAGTTCCTCGGCAGCTTTTTCATCACCAAACTTGCAGTTACTAATGAGTGCTGCGAAGTCTTCGATGGGTTGACCAGTGACGCTGTCAACCAACACCCCATCTGTTCGCATACCAATTTGATGCACAATGGAGGCCTCCTGAGAGAGATCGAGTACTTCTTGCTCAGGTTTGACAGGTTGCAGTGTCTCTTTTTCAACAGGCTTTGGTCTGGGGGTTAACTCTTTTTTATCGCTCATAGTGACCTTATTATTTGTGAATGCCTGGCATTGGTTGTACTAATCTATTTCCATATTGATCAACCAAGTTTCTTTTTTGTAAAATATCGAGCGCGACGGCAATGCTGTCTTTTGTCTCAGGATAAATGTTTCTGAAATCATTGCTCGAAGCAGCTTCGTAGAGTGCGAGGAGATCATGGTCGCTCACAAACTGCTCAATAAACTGTGATAATTGAGCGGCATGCTTGGGGTTAAAGAAAACACGAAGAGTTTTTTGCACAACACTCAAGTCGCCAAGTAAATGTTTATATGTGTCTAACTCTCCATCAATAAAGGCTGTGTTCAACACGTGCTCAATTGATCCGTCTGATTGTTTTACAACCTCTCCGTCCATTTTGGCGGCGAGCAGAAAGTACACCGATGCTGCCTTTCCTTCATCGTAAAGCTGCCTCTTGGCTGCACGCAGAACTGTCCCAGATATATAGATGTCATCAACAAAAACTACAGATGCATTGTTGAAGTAACTGGGGATCAGGCCAATTGATTTTTTTTGAGCTCGTTCAGCAATCGACATTTGCGTGTAGTGAGGATTGCTGGCATTCGTTTTTTTCAATTCAGACACAATCAATGGTTTTTTTCCTGTGATAGAGAGCCAGTTGTTTATGCGTGTGGCAACAGAGTGAAGCAAATTGTTAGAGGCAGATCGAACATTCACTATACTCGGCGATGTTATAAAAACTGGTCGATTCTCTTCTTGCGCTGCTTCTATTAGTTTTAAGAATGAAGGTGTCTGAAGTGCTGTCTCAAACATGAGCGCAGAGAGTGCTTCTGTTGCTTGCTCGCTACCGTGTTTGAACAAACTAAAAATTTTGGCGAGTTCAGGGAGAGGTTGGCCACTTTCTGCATTAAACAGTGTGGAACTCGCGCTGTCGACAGTGAGACAGAGAGCAACAGCAGCTTCAGCCGCAAAACAGATTTGCTCTTGTTCATCTAATTGATGGGCCTCGTGAAGCGAAGTTTTTGCCCGCTCTTTGTCTGCCATATATGTTTCTTTTCGGCACTGCCGAATACATAATGAATGCGTATTATATTACAACTTAGAGCCAAAGTCAATATTATATAGGACATAGCGCTGTGAAGAATTCTTAGTGAAAAAAAGATGAGGCGTGTGTAACAAAAAAACCAGGGAGCCTCTTGTTTCGCGAAATCTCTTTGCAAAACGAGCACTCCCTGTTTTTGTGATTCAGCGCATGTGACGGCGAAAGTAGGGGTTGAGCAATAACGCTAACCCCAATACGACGATAACTCCAACAGAAATCTGGAGCCACGGATGCGCATGAAAGAGGACTACGGCGATAATGGGTGACGCCAATGCCAGTACACCGGCTTTTATCAGCAACCGGTTCCCGTGTACAGTCTTGGCAACCATATCTTGCAACTTGCGTTGTACTTTTTGTGATTTTGTCATTTGCTTTTTTGCCTGCCTTGCAGAAGTCTGCAAAAATCGGTATAGATTCATCACGATATAAAAAGTGAACCCAGAGTGCTCACTCACCAAGACAATACATATATAGTTACTGTCGTTGTGGGTGAACACAGTGGGATCGATGAACAGAAGTTGTTGGTTGTCCGTAGTCACTGTGAAAGAGCTGTTGAACAGCTCGGCGCAGTGCCAAGGGTTCAACGGGGAAAATTATACCATGGAGCTCATGGAGTTCTTGCATTTTTACCGTTCGCCTGGTTAATGAGCTTCTTTCCGTTTTATGTCTTAATTGCAACCTATAGCTTAACAAATTAGGATTTTTTTGAAATGTAACTAGAAAGTAAATAAGCGGATCTTTTGGACCCGCTTATTAAGAAAAACTAAAGTGTCAGTACATCGCGGCTAAACAGCGATTTTGTAGCACATTAGTTTAGTGTTTCAAGGTTTATTAGAGGCGACGACGGCCATCCCATTGGAAGTTGTCGTTAACCAGTCCAGCATTCCGGGCTTTTTCCGGATAGGCTGGTTGGCCAGAGCGGCCGCCGGTTTTGGGGTCCATCCCGGCAAACTCGGCAAGCAAGCGGCGCATCATGATCTGGTTGTCTTCACCCAACTTGGCAACGTAAAAACCAGCGTTATCCAACTTTCGTTCAGATAAATTATCCAGCTGTTGGAGAAACGGGAAGTCACGTTCTTTCGGTTGGTGCTCGTTCACACCGGCAAATTGGAAGAACAACGGTAAGCTGGATGCACGGCGTAGCGCATCTGCGGCCGAACGTTCATCCATGTTTTTGCCATCTGTGAAGAATCCGCAAAAACCGACACCACCGGCACGTAGTTCATTGGCAACAGCCTCGATAGCTGGGCCATAGTAGGTGCCATCGTACACCAGGTCGGCGACATATCGGTCAATGTAACCCCGATAGTTATCCAGGGTAACAACCGGTAACTCGACGCGGCCGCGGCGGTATGGGTGATCGTCGCCGTTGCGGTACACTTTCTCGTCAAACGGGTAGATCGGCACTTCACCATTGTCGTCAAAAAGAAAGGCGACAGCCAAAAACTGTTCAACCAGGTTTTGCATCAAACCTTTCTTGTACAGAGATTGTGCGGAGCCGCTGACATCAAGAGCCAGACTAACTTGTACCATCCCAGCTTCGATATTGAAGGGAAATCCATTGAGGACCTTCATTGCGTCGCCCACAGCTTGTGCCATTTTCGGATCTGAACCGCGCAGAGCAGCAAATTGCTGCTGTTGTTTGGGATTAATTTTTACTGCCATTTTGGTATATACCTCCAAATGTCTAATCCAACGTTTAACCCAGCTTAGGCGTTGGGTTATCAGGATAGAGAGCCTAAGCACACAACGTACAAGTAAACGAATGAACTTGTAATAGACGCTGTGTGCTTAGGCCCGATTGGAGGAACTCTAAGAAACCTTTTTAAAGAACATTGGGCAGTGTTGCTGCAAAGTGCGGCAACAGAGAGTATATTATAGGTTGCAATTTACTTTTGTCAACACCTAGAAAACAAAAGAGCCTTGTTGGTATGAATACAGGGACCAACAAGGCTAAGTGATAACAAAGATTGTGAGCAGTTAAGGTGTCAAAGCCTTGATGTTTGGGCCAGCGTCCAAACTTGCGGCATTTTTTTGAAGCCGATCTACCGTGTTCATAGCTGACACACGTGCTTGTCGGCCTTCCTCATGAATGCGGTTTACTTCTGAAATGGTGTCACTAAAGTTTTCCCACTCAGCTACTGCTTTTTGCAGATCGATGACGGCTGTTTCAGTTGCGTGGGCGACAGCTACAGCATTGGTTTTCAAAGCTACTGACAGCTTTTCTCCTTGCTTCTGCTCTGTTTGGTTAAACTCATTGAAGAAGTTGAGCACATGTTGTGATTTAAGTAACTGGATGAGCATGCCCAGTTTTCGCTTCATTTGGGGAATGCCAGCTACCAGTTTACTTTGCATCATGCCGTAAAGTTTAGAATTGCTTGCATAAATCAC
Source organism: uncultured Pseudomonadales bacterium (assembly GCA_964494905.1). Taxonomy (GTDB): domain Bacteria; phylum Patescibacteriota; class Microgenomatia; order UBA1400; family PJMF01; genus CAZBMX01. The sequence goes on from CAZBTU010000006.1 coordinate 21,610, forward strand.
CATGATTTCTCCACCTGCACGTAGGGAGTCATCAGCTGACATGTGCAAAGCATATCGGCGTTGATCCAAAGTCTGAATTGCCAGTCCATACTGCATGAGCTTGGTTGCTTCGAGTACGTCACCTTGCTGCAATTTTGCTGCCCGGGCCTGGTACTCTTTGATAACTCGTACCATGAGCAGCTCAACGGCTGCTTCCATGGTTGATAGCTCAAGGTACAAGTTCTGGGAATCGATTTGCATTTGCAGCAACTCATCCAGGCTCTTGCCGAGTGCCTCGACATGCTGTTTGCTTTCATCAACAACGGCATTCAACTCATCCTCAACAGTACGTTGGTTTTGTTGGATCTCTTTGATCGCACTTTCAACTTTCCAGAACCAGGCTCTTAAGCCAGAACTGGGTTTGATGAGTTTGCCCGGATCGACTAGTCCCCAGGCGGAGTTGAGACGAGTTAAGGTTGTCTCTAAAGTGACTTGGCCTTTTTTCACGTCTCGATTTGTTGTGCGGGCTAAAATTTTGTCAGCAATTGTTGCGTGCTGTGACTGCACATCAATGCCAAAGTCCATTAGAGCTCTGTCATTGCTGATGTCAGCCAGTTGTGCTAGCTGCATTGCTTTTTTGCTGTTTTCTGGGTAGCTTTGGCGAAGGGTCTGGAACGCAGATGGGATGCCATCTTTGTTAATCTGAATTTCCGTGTTGTCCACAGGGTTACGCAGGACAATTGCGTTTGGTTGGGTCATCGGTGAACTCCTTGTTCAAAGATTGAACACATAAGTTTTGAATAAACTCACAATCTGTTAACGTGCTCACTGGCTGCAAATTCGAGCCAGCTTATGTTTAATTTGGCACGATTTGACAGTGAGTGATTGCATGTAGTATACCATTAATTGTCAAACCCTAAAAAAAATGTTAGGGGATGTATTACGACGATAAAAAATTGTATGGGATTTTATTGAAATTCAACATAAAGCCTGGAAATGGTGTATCATTTACGCATTAATTGTTGACAATGAGCGAACTAGCTGTATAATTGCGAAACATTATCGGTCTTAGAACCGTGATAAACTAGTTATAGTTCGACTTACTCATGAGGTATTCACTGATACCTGATGAGTGAGGCGCACAAAGTACTTTAAAATTAGCAACTTTTTTTCGCCTTACTAAAACAGTTGCAACAAACATTCTTTGGTTTGACTTACATGTGCCTCAGCACCCAGAGCAGTAAATTGCTGTTTTGAGTGCTTAGGCACATCTTACTCTCAGAAAATTCTCACTTCATGATCACTCGCCTAAGTGTGGTCAATTGAACGTGGAGGTACATAAGATAATGGGTGTTAAAATCAAAACCAAAGCTGGAAAAGAAATTGTTGCCCCTGCCGGGCACGAAGTGAAACTCGGTGGCTTAACTGAACCAACTCCCTATCGCATTGAAGCGGGTTGGGATGGTGTGAAAGCCGACATTGACATTTCCGTCATTGGCCGCGACAATCCAGGCGAATCCTGGTTAGCGTGTTACCATGACGACCTCAATCCGGAACCCTGGATCGAGCACAGCTCCGACGATACCACAGGGGAAAGTTCCCAGGGTGGGGCCGATGAGTGGATCAATATCACCGACGCGAATCAGGCCGACCCCAAGATTGCGGTTCTCGATGTCTTTGTCAACGTTGATCAGGTTAACTCGGCCGGTCTGTGCTGGGGTGACTTCACCGAATTGTTCGTCGAGATCACCGACAAAAACGGCAACAAAATCCGGGTTGAACAGGTCGCCTTTGACCTGATGGCTGTCACTGATTACTCCATGCACGTGGCTCGCATCACGCGGAAGCCCGATGGCTGGTACCTGAAGGAAGTATCCAACAAGTACCGTGGGTACACCGGTGACGCTCAGAACCCTGTGATCCAGTCGTTTGCCGACCAAATGTTGCCCCCTGGCGACATGTAGTCCGCGGCCGCAAATGTTTGTAGCAGATTAACCTAGACTGTGGGGAGAAACTCGACAATGAGAGTTTCTCCCCCAGCAAATTTTTTAACACCCGTAGGGTGTTTTTTGTTATATGATCGAATTGTGGAGAAAGGCTCTGAGCAGCCCCATCACTTGTATGCAGCATTGATTTCACTCAACACCACAGTGCCAGCAACAGAACTGCTCAGATTTGTATAACACAAGCTTTTCGAGATCAGGTTACTGGGATCGAGCTAACTACGTGGTTTCAGTTGAAACGGGGACCAGTCTGGTAGCTGAGGCGGATCAAAGTACACATCAACGCCAAAGGCAAGTAAGCCAGCCGTGACCATGCAAATCGTCTCAAGCAGGCCAGGAGCAGTACCACGGACGACCAATTCTTTGAACATTGAGTTGGCCAAGAGGAATTCGGTGACAATGATGGCCAGATGGCTCGGGATGAAGAGGAGCATTGCTCGTTCTAATTCACGATTCAACATCCAGAGCACCATGAATCGGTATCCTCGGAAAACAAGCCAAATAGTGGTACCTGCGCCTAGTATTGCAGCTAGTGCAGTGACCAGAGATGCGCTCTTGGCCGGGGATAACAGCCACGTGACAATCGTGAAGGCGATACAACTTAACAACCCAGGAGCAAATCGGCGAATTATCGCCCGAACATTCGTTTTCTCAGATTTCATCAGTTTCCTCCGAAACAAAACAGGATATAAGACAGTCAGTAAGGTACAGCGCTGGTCACAGGATTTAGTTACTGTGGCCATTGGTGTACCTTGACTGAAATTATTTGAGGAAGAAACTTAGAAAAAGCTTGTGTAGTTAAAGAACAGCTCGCCACGCAAGCGTGATGCCTGCTGAGCAAGATATATCATATTATATCAATAGTTCTACTACTTGCATCAAAAGCAAAAAAAAGCACCCATCTTTTCAGATGAGTGCTAATCAATCAAGCAGTTTCTTTTGGTGTGCTATTTTTTGTTGTCGCGAAGCCAGTCGTTGACGGGGAGTGGGTTGAAGTAAAACTCAACACCAAACATCACTGGCAAAGACACGACTACACAAAACAACTGTACGGGAGTGAAGTGGGAGTATAGTGGTTCAAAAAAAACCGAAGTTTTCACAACGAAAAACAGCAAGATACGCAGCCAGACAGTGACCACAATGATTTTCACAATGCTCATGTTAGTGAGTTGTGGGGTATGCAGCACACTCTCAAGCAGCAACCTGATAGTTACCACTACGGCCCATGCACTGACGCCCTGAACTAATCCAGTATGCAGTGCAACAGAGAGCGGGTGTGATCCTGCAAGCAAGATCACGGTAAAAGACAATACAAAAGCTATGAGTGACGGCAATAGCTTCTTCCAAAAGTATTTGGGTTCTACGTTCACGGAGAGACCTCCTAAGGAGTTGAACAGCTTGAAGTAAAAGAGCATACAAATCCTCACCCCAGCAATAGGGGCACGATTCATATACAGAATATCCTATAGTATATTACATCTAACAATGTACGTCAATGGAAAACTTACAACCAAAGCAGTAAGTTATTTAATTTTTCCTCAAGCTTGGGAAGAAGAGGGTTCTCAGGCCATCTCTCTTTGAGTGCATTCACGACCCTAACAAACTGTCCGATTGTCAGTGACTTGTCGCGGTTAAACATCTCAAAAACCCCTTCACCATCACGCTCCAAGTCCTCAAGCAGCTCACTTAAATTATGGAGCACATCGGCGGCTTTGAGTATCAATGAGTCTTCTGACATGTCAGCGATATGCTCAACCGCTTGTTGCTTTCGTGTGGCCCACGGCAAAGTTTTATCAGCTTCTGTTACGTCAGCAACTATACGAGCTACCTCAGCACCGAACTGTTCGGCGATATCTTCGATGGTGACTGACCCGTATGGTTTGCAGTCTTCTACTGTGTCGTGGAGTGGGGCTGCTGCCCACAAATCTTGATTCATGCTCACACCCATCACTGACATTAGTACCGCACTCAAATGGGTCATGGCAGGGATGTCTTTGCCTTTGCGTTTCTGACCTTTGTGGACCTGTTCGGCAAAGATGAGGGCGTTTATAACTTTTTCTGGTAATGGCATAGTATGTATAGTATACCGCAAGTTGTGTTATTAACTGGTGGCTAGGTCTAGTGTTGCTGGAGAAAAGTAGGGGCGACATGCAGGATATCTGCATGCCACCCCCAAAGATGAGCGCTTGAACGTACTAGGGGCCGATCCGAAGGATGTATGGCTCAACCTGGGAAAGAACGGCTTTGAGGGCGCGGTCACCTTTACCCCAGGAGAACTTTTGTCCTTGAATCTCGTACTTGCCTTGTATCAAGCATTGCTGGGCTTGTACTGAGGTAACTGTGAAACTGAGCAGACCGCCTACGCTGAACACATCAACAGGAAGTGCAATTTCGAAGTATGCTCCAGTGGGTGTGTCAATCATTTGTCGAAGGTCGAGTTGTTCTTGCTGAATAGCGAGCACTAGACCGACAATGACTTCTGGGTAGGTGTGGTTGCACATGAGTTGTTGGTTCCCGACACTCTTGAGACCCAAGCTTTTGCCTAAGGCAAAACCAATGTGCAATATTGGGCCAAACAAAGCCTGATTAGGCGTAAGTGGCGCAAGCTGCTTAGCGACATCATCAATCGTTGTGGTATTGAGTTTGCCGGTGACGGCAATATTTTTTTGTTGCAGAATATCTCTGATTTTCGGCTGTGTTTGTGCCATGCATATGACTCCTTATTTTGCTGCTGAAAGTTCTGGGGTGATATTAAAGCGCTCGCACGTATCGTACGCATACATTGCCATATGCTCAAGTGGTGATTCCATACTGATT
>CAZBTU010000006.1:26508-50208 GCA_964494905.1 uncultured Pseudomonadales bacterium
GCACGTATCGTACGCATACATTGCCATATGCTCAAGTGGTGATTCCATACTGATTCGATATCAACTTGTTATAATCGCATACCATTCTGTGCAAGTCTTCATGAAGGTAGAAGCACGACACAAGTGAATATGCATGAAGGTGTTCGGTATGATGCGAGTATTAAAACCCTGGGTTGGACAGCAGTGTGGTTACTGTTGCTCTAATTCAGGGTTTTCTTTTTTTGCAGGTGAATTTTGTTTGAGAAACCAGGGTGTCTTGGGATAAAAGTAACCTTTGTTAGCAAGCAGTCGATATTCAGCTTCCGTAGCCTCTCCTGCCCTCGCATGCCTCATGGCTCGGCGAAATTGGTATTGTTTCCACCAGCCAATTTCTTGCGTGCTGGCGCTAGTTTCTTGGTCACTTGGCAAATTGTCAGATGCTTTACCACTGACGGCATCACAAAAATGTTGATATTCGGGGTTTCTGGGCATACCATCATTATATCGTATGGATCAATCGTTGTATTGTTTGATGTGGATATAAATGCTGGCATTGAGCAGTGGTTTTTTCAGGATCAAAGGCAAAATTACCAACTGTAAATCAAGTGTGTGTGGTAAGACGTAAAAAATACTTTATGTGGACTTGACTCGAGCTAAGCCAAGCTTATCAAGAACACTGTACAACCATTGGTGCATAAAGTCATCCGTTTTCGAGCTGTGCGAGTCTGTGCCGATGTGGGAAAGAATAGAATCGATTCGTAGATAACGCAGAAAACCAATTATGAGTACACTTGCACCAACAGCAATAAGTGACCAACCCATAATGACGTACATCCAGCTGGAAAAGAACTTGAGTATGGTAGCCCCAACCGCAATCATTCCAATCATGGTTCTGACGTAGGCAAGCAACGTTCTTTCGTTGGCCATTGCAGTTCTTTCAATAGCTAGCTCATCACGCAAAATTAGTCTGTCAGTTTGTGTCACTGAATAAAATGTTCTCTTCATAACAAAGCCGATCCAAGTGATTTGTAGAAAAAAGCAAACTGAGGAGGTAGAAGCAGCTTTTAGAATAGTCCTGACTCTGGGAAAGCACAAGCCACAAAAAGCCTTGAGATTTCAGTTGAAGTTAAGAGGGAAATTGGGTTGTAAATTGTGACGCGTCATCACTACTATTTTCGGCCCGTGCAGATGGTGAACGATTGATGTTATCGGTGCATACGATTTTTGCCGCTGTTTGTTCTGCCAAGATCTCAGCTTTTCTGGTTTCCGCGACGCTATTAATGAGTGTAACAGCATCCAAACGCATTGCTTCTTTGCCTAAGCCTATAATCAGTCGAATTGCAGCGATTGTAAAACTACTCCCACGCAAGGTTACTAAGAACCAGAAATCTGGTTTAGGGTAAAGTGCGTGTGCTCGGGCCTCCTCGTCAAGCGTGATGGTTTGTGGGTCAGTGTGGTTATTACGTTCAAGGTTTGGCATGTTGGTATTCGCTAGAATTTTCTGAACACGTTGATAATGCTTGCTAGTTTAACAGACGTGTCAGTCATGATAGCTCTCAGATTGAAAATTATAGGTTGTTGGAGTATAATCACCGCTTCGCGCATTAACACTACAGGAGTAACTGATGAAGATTGAAAAGTTGGTGATCGTTGTTTTGATTTTATTTTCACTGGTTGGGTCCACCTCTGATTTGTCGGCAGATGACGTTGACATGATCGGAGGACCAATCACAGGTTTTACCGGTGGAGTGAATGCGACAACCGGAATCGGAAGTCTCACCGCCGTCACGAGTTGCACACAGTCAAGCTGTATTCCTGCTGACCCTGCCACCTGGCATGTGAGTAGCAGCGCTGGCTGGCAAGTCACACAGACGACGCCAGTTGTGCAGTTTGATTTTACAATGGGGCAGACCGGGTACCAAATAATTACCATTGTTGCGTGTAACCAGGTTACCCCAGCTTGTTTTGAACAAGTGAGAGAGGTCGGTTGGCTCGACTCTTACATTGAGCTGACTGGACAAGACCAACTAATTGTCCCGGGTAGTCCGTACAGCATGGGATTTGAGATGAGTGCTCAAGTTAGCTCGAGCCTTACACAAGTTCGCATCTATATCGAGTCTCAGTTTCCCTATTTGGGAGCAGGGGTGCCAACTTTAACGTTAAGTTCTGGTTCGATCGACACCTGTGAGCTGATCCCGAATCAAGGCTCAGTTAAACTGGGTTGTCAAGTATTTGTTCCGACAAACACAGCGGTTCAAGGTGCTATTCAGGTGCCTGCTGACCACGGTCAAATGTGGTTCTCAACCAGCTGGCGAGTAGAACACAACTACTTCCAACCCGGTAGCGAGAGCGAATACCCTTATGACGGGCAGAACACGCCATCCGGCGTGTATGGATCAGAACTGGTCTTCCTGCCAATGTTGATCAAGTAAATCAAATAAATCATGCCTCCGCGAGATGTGCGCGACTTTTCGCGGAGGTATTGTTATTTCACACTAATCCAGTATCGATTTTTTTTAGTTTCACCGTCAGGTGATTCTTCGGTACTTTGAAACATACCGCCATTTGCTTGAATGATCTTATTTGAGCCAAAGTTATCAACATCACAGGTAATCAACACTTGCTTCAGACCCAAAGTTTTAGCCTTTTCTAGTCCAAGCTTTAGAGCTAACTTGCCAAGTCCCTGTCGGCGTTTGCTGGGGCGGATGTCATATCCAATATGCCCACCCAATTTTTCAAGTTGGCTTGTCAGTGCATGGCGGATATCGACCCTCCCCAGGTATTCATCACCTTCAACAAGCCAGAAAACAGTGTGAGGCACGTACCCTTCAGGTAACCCCTCGCCATTCGATTCACTTTTCAGTTTGTTGGTGTATGCAGAAAAGTCTTCATTGAGTGTGGCCAGATCTAGCTTCACATAATTAGGTAGTTGTTCTGCTTGATATTCGACAACAGCTGCAATAAAGCTTTGCTTGTACTTTGGGTCGGGTAAGACGAGATGGGGCATATATTAAATTTAGGTTGCACCAACTAACTTTTGAAAAATGAAGTTACTTCCGTTTCCACCGGGGTGCAAATCCGGCTAAGAAAGCAAAGAAACGAGCTTTGAGTCTACTTTCACCGCGGGCCACAATTGCCTCAATCATTGCTTTCTTAAACTCAGTAACATCCTTGCCTTTGTAGGCAAGTTGGCCATCAAAAAAACAGTAACTGCAATACTTCTCATGGTCTCTATTCGCGCCTTTGGGGTCTTTCGAGAACGGCATCAAACAACTTTCACACATACCTTGCAATGTTTTTGGCATATAAATGATTGTACTTCCGTTTTAAATTGTTGTACACATCGCTCGTTGAAGAACAAACTGATTTTGTTGACTGTGGCAATTGTTCAGAAACGACACGTAATCATATCTGATTATTAAATTAACATTGTTTCCCAGATTACACTTTATCTTTTTTTTTATTGCTATTCCAATACAGATCGTGCTTTGCTTTCATCTTGGCAATTTCAGCTTTGTACTTTTCTTGTAAAAAACTTATGAAAAGCTCCACATCACGGATTGCTGACTCTGGAAACTGAAAGTGTTCTTTAAAGTAAAATTCTAGACTAGGTAAGGCGCAGTGCGTAGGTGTGATCTGACATTTAGCTAAAAAAACTTCAACAGTCATGTTGAGACCAGTGGCCATTTTCTCTATGGCATCAAAACTAACACCGTTGTAGTACCCCTTTTCAACACGGTGAATAAATGAGGGATCCAAGGAAGTTAGCTTGGCAAATCCTACCAATGACAAACCTCTCTTCTGTCTTTGATATTTTAGGTACTTGCCGATTTTGTTTGCCGTTGATTCTTGTTTCATTTTTGGCCCATTGATTCAAAGCAAAAAGAGACGTAGACTCTAATCAATGGATTAGTTAAGAACATTCAAAACAATATTCTCAAATGTTAGCTAAATTGTATGCTCTATAACTTAAATAATCAAATAACTGTGCGGCTGTTTCCCACCTTTATTAGCGCACATCACACATGGTAATCTCTTTTGAGCAAGCTAAGAAAACAGTTCCAACTCCTATCCTTGATTTCTTAGCAGTTCCACCGGAAGAACTGAAGAATTTGGTGCGCCTTTTTCAGCTCGCACAGGTAACTCCAGTTTTGAGTGATCAGGGAGGTGTAACCTTCCTACAACTTATTGACATTGCCAGTGGTAAACCCGTCGCATTTGATGTTGGCATGTATGACGGCGTGCTTCTCCCCAAGATAGAAGGACTTCGCAGGCTTGATCACATAAAGTCTGTTGAAGAGTTGTTAACTTCGCCTACTCATCCAGATAACGACTTTCAAAAAATTAGTGAAATTGCTGAAATACCTGTGTTCTCGCAGGTTCTCTTAAATGAAATTATCAACGCACTTCAGTTAAAGATTTTACGCAAAGCTCTCAATCTTAGTGAAGCTGACTTTAGTTTGCTTTTAAAAGGATTAATCCAGCTTAATCTCAAACTTAAGGTTGATCTTTCCAGAAAAGACTACCTTCAAATTACCTTCGAAAATCGGAATGGGGTTATTGTTCCTTTGATACATCAGTCAGTTGGGGAAACTGCTGGTTGGCTTATTCCGATCAGTAAAAAAATGACGTCACTTCCTCGTGTAAAGGACCTGCAGGCTGAGCAGAGAGCCAACCGCTGGTATCAAAAAAACTTTGGTCCATACAAAGCTAGATTACAACTGTTCGAGTCAAAGCAGCTTGAAAGTTTCATAGCCTGTGTTCGTGAAGAGACGGCACAAAATCACCCAGATCAACTTCCCGAGAACCAAAAGAATTCAGGGGAAAAACAAGCAATCATTGCAGAACTCATTGCTACTTTGCAACCTGAATTTAAACGACGCGGCTTACGATTAGTTGGAGCCAAACAGGTCGTGAGACAGTCGGCATCTGATCAGGCTGTTCGAAGAGAAATGAAATTGACCACGCCCTTCCCATTGGTTGATGTTTTGATAGTGGCCAATGACAAACCCGATATAAATTTGGAGTATGTAGATATTCTTGGTTGGGGCAAAAATGGGCACGCGGACGAAGACTTGACAGTGTATGGAAATGTCTGTGGCTTTGTGTTGGTGAGCGACACTACTACCTTGCATGACCGAAAGGTGCTGACAAGAAATTCAGCAAGTGATTTGCGGCGACTATATGCTACACAACCTAAACCAACAATTCTCACATTGGACCCTGCCTTGATGCTCGCCTGGAAGAAAAGGGGCAGTCCTTTTCCAACTGGTGTTGAGGTAGAAAAGACGTTGAAGATAAAATCAACGAAGAAACAAGTCGATTATGGTTATTACAAAGGATTTAATCTAAACCGTCTTCCGGCACCGACCGTTGATGTTCATTTCTATGAACCTGAAACTTCTCATATTGGCGGTACCCAGATTACCGTGGTGGTTAATCGTGATGAAAGAGTTTCAAATGCAGTGTTACTTGATCGAGGCTGGATTTTTGACCTAATTCCCTCCTGGGGAAACCTAGGCAAAGGACCTCAATATGTTGATGGTATCATGTCGTTTCTAGGCACTGGTATGTATGACATGACTAGGAGACTGTACAGACTAGATTTACTAACCAAATCCTTTCAGACGTTAAACATTGATCGTGTTGTTTCTCAGGCAACAAGCTCGAATCAAGGTGGGAACTTCTCAAGTGTGGAAGAATTCATCATACTGGAACTGTATCATCGGTTGGGTTCAGAACAGTTTGCGAATCTCTTTCAGGAACTCCAACCACGAACTTTTCAGTTGTTGAAACTCAGAAAACAATGGAAGACGCTGATTACATATCTGGAAGCTCGTCATAAAACGCTGTTCGCTCAAAAAACAATCTTTGACTTGGCAGCGATTACCCATGCGCATCAGGATCACACCTTGGGTTTTTCGCTCATCCGAGATGAAATTGTGAGGGGATTCTCTTCAACAACTCGTGCTTTACTCCTGGCAGATCATAAGATTTCTAGTAATTGGCTGGCACAAGATGTAGCAGTAAGGAAAATGAGAGAGCTACCTAAGGTTGGCTCCGCGTATCCTGTATATGAACTTCCCTATTACCCTTTTGAAGATGGAACTCGAGTTGAAATATCTCCGGGAATTTTTGTTTCTTCTTTTGAGGTGTATCACAGTATTCCAGGTTGTTTGGGTTTTTTGGTACAAGTCGAACATAAAGGAAAACAAATCGCAAGTGTTGCATACGGCGGGGACTATCGAGATGGAAGATTCTTCAACAGAATTGGAGAAATAGGAGGAACAGATCTACTCATTGTTGAAGGCACCAATCCACCCAGCGCTAGGAAAGCTTCCGTTCATTTTACAGAAGCTAGCGTGAAAGAAAATTTTAATCTGGCATTTTTGGCAGCGAATTCTCGAGAAGATCTGGTTGTCATTGATTTGGTTAAAAATGCATTTGAAAGGTTGGAACATATTGTAGATTTGGCTCGTGCGAGGGGAAGAAGTATTGTTTTATCATCAAGAATACTAAAGCGCTTCCACATGATTCATATGGTGACGCAAGGAAGGCAACACTTACCCCCCATTCACCCAGATGACCCAAATATCTTTGTGTGGAAACCACAGAAATCTGTTTACAAACCTGAAGAGAATGAAATGTTCGAAATGTATGGTGCTGCGAAGGCGGTTGATTTGTCTGAACATCCAGAACGATATGTCCTGATACGAGAAAATGAGAAGCCTGAGAAGTTAGAGGATTTAGGTCATAGAGTCACTTGGATTGACTCAACGTATGGGCCTTACACCGAGGCTGCGCGACAAGAAAAACAAGATCGTCAAAAGTTTGCAGATCGCCAAGGTTGGACCTACTTGCCCAAAGGATTTCATGCTACGGGCCACGGGCCTTTGATGGATGCAAATGACCCTCGTGCAGTTGAAGGTGTCCTAGCCCAGCTTCCTTCAGCCAAAGCAAAAACAATTGTACCTGTTCATACCCAGAAGCGAGGTGAAGTGTCAAAAATCATTGCAACATATGCTCCAGAATCCAAAGTGGTCGAGCGATTGTCCCATCCTCGGAGTAAAATCAGGGTGGCCTAGCTGGTTACACTTTTCAGACTTACTTTTGACTTTCCAATTTGTACTTAAACCACTCAATTGTTTTTTTCATACCTACGTCAAATGGTACCTTTGGTGACCAGCCGAGTTCACGCTGAGCTTTCGTTATATCTGGATTCCGTAGCTTCGGGTCATGGACATGGGGCAATGGTCTGTATACCAGTTTACTGCCACTGTTTGTCAATGAAATGATTTTGTTCGCCAACTGAATCATAGTCATTTCTTCCGGATTCCCTATGTTGACGGGAGAAACAAGGTCACTTTTTGCAAGTTTAATAATTCCATCGACAAGATCGCTCACATACTGAGGACTTCTTGTTTGCGTGCCGTCTCCAAAGATGGTAATTTCTGCGTTCAGCAAAGCTTGGTTTATGAACGTGGGAATTGCCCTACCGTCGTCAGCTCGCATTCGTTCACCATAGGTGTTAAATATGCGAACGATTCGAGTAGGTAAACCATACGCCCTATGAAAGGTCATTACCATTGACTCACCAAACCTCTTTCCCTCATCATAGATTGCACGGATACCTGTTGTGTTGACATTCCCGTTGTAATCTTCACTTTGTGGATTTGTTTCAGGATCTCCGTATACTTCACTTGAAGACGAGAAGACGAACGTTGCATTGTTCGTCTTTGCAAGTTGTAATAAATTGTAAATACCTAATGAATTAGCCTCTAAGATTTGCATTTTTAATTTATCAAAATCTGTGGGACTAGCTGGACATGCAAAATCATAAACGGCATCAATTTTTTCTGGTATTCTCAATCCATCTTTAATGTCATGCTCAATAAATTCAAATTCAGGGAATTGTGACAGGAGCTGAACATTCTCACTGCTGCCTGTTATGAAGTTATCAACGCCAAACACACGATAGCCTTCCTCTTTTATGAGCCGCTCAGACAAATGTGAACCGATAAATCCTGCTGCGCCTGCAACTACGGCAACTCTCTCTTTGTTCATGTTAGCCTCCTTTAGTTTTTAATATGGTTTCTACTTGTTTCTTTAGCAGTGGTTTGTAAGTCTTAATAAATGTATCACTGATTTCGGTACTTTGGTTACATCTTTTCTGTTTGGGATATGCCCAGACAGGTCGATTAATGTCTGGATCGTCCAAATATCTGGGGAAAAGATGCCAATGCAAGTGACTATCTTTATTCCCAAGCAGCTCGTAATTTAACTTTCTTGGCCTGAAAAGTTTGTGGACGGCTTCAGCTACTATTGACATTTCTTTCAGGAACTGAAGATTAGTACTGGGGTCAAGTTCATGTAATTCGTTGACATGATTTTTTGACAGAAACAATGTGTATCCCTTATAGAACTGATGATCGCCAAAAACGATATAACCAGTCGAAAGTTCCGAAACAAAACAGGCATTTTTTCCATATTCAATAAGCTTAATTCTTTCACAAATTAGGCATCCAAGTGTATCCATCATTAATTTTTCTCTTCAGTTGTATTTTTTTTACCCCTCAAGAGGTGCGATTTCCAAGACGCAACATCTTTCGGAGTTTCAATGTGTAAGTATGGTCCGTAATAGTTGAGCGCAGTGACAGGAAAACCACTTAGGTTTAAATAATTAAGTACTGCAATTACGTCCGGGCATTGGTCAATGTATTCCTGGAAGCTATGATTGAGCACGTAGGCCCCCATATTTTTATAATGTTTAGTCGTTTCTGCAACCCCTCCTGTAAGATCCAATGTGACACCATTAACTACTTTTCGGTGAGTGCTCGCAACCTCTACTTTAGGGGTCACTGATAAAACAGCCACCAAATGACTGTTCATGCTCATCATCTGAAACAGTTGTGCAACTAAGTAGCTTTCGTAATAAATGTTTCCCTCAGTAACAAAAACATTTTCAGATTTCCATGGCAAGCTTGATTTCAAAGATTGGGCCGAACCAGACCCAGGGGTGGCATCCATAGTCAAGTTTACTTTCTGGTAACAGTTGGTTATGTAATCGTTAAAGTCTTGAAACAATGCTGAAGAGACAACTGTAATAAATTCTTCCGGAATCACTTTAAGAATGTTATTAATTGTAAAGTAAAATGCTGGTTGCTGATCAATACGAGCCATGAGCTTACTTTCTTCTAGTCCGTATCTTGTCTGCTTTCCTGCTGCTAGCACGATAGCATCTGACTCAATCATTTTTCTCATATGTTTTGATACTTGTGTAACCCACCGATTTTTTTGCAGATGGGGTAACTGAATACTTGTTTGCTTCGTCAATCACAAACTCGATGTCAACATTTCTTCCAATCTTCCTCAGTTTTTGCGAACTTAGTGAGTTGAGTATATGCTGTTCCCATGCAAGACTATAGAAATGAATGAAATCAAGATCATCTGAAGAAATGTCAAAGTTCTCGTTTTGCATTAGCTCATTCCCAACAAGTGCACATCCTACACGATCCTCAGGCCTAAAATCTCCCCCAGATCCAGCACCGATCAATGCCCAATCACCGCCGAGACCGAGAATTGCCTGTGCTACAGGCTGATAATTCAGTGTCGATGCAATAAAAACATACTCCGCCTGGCAAGCACCAGTAATGAGCCTTGTTCCGTCAGAAGTAGTTAGAACTAATTTTTTACCCTTTAAATCAATCTTTGAGAGATCGTGCGGAGAGTTGGTGAAGTCAAAACCAGGAATAATTTCACCCTTTCTTTCTCCTGCAAGCACAACGTCGGTATTTCCTTTGTACGCAAATGCTTCTTCAACCTCAGCGCAAGGGATCACTTCTTCTGCAAGGCGAGTCAACGCAACTACAATTGTTGATGTTGCTCTTAACACATCAATTGTAACGATACTGAAGCCCTGTTCACTCCAATATTTCCCTCTATCTGGTGTACTATCAATAAGCAGTTTAGGCACTATTTACCTCCCAATTTTAATTTTTGGATTGATTCATATGTGTCAGCATGAAGGCCTCTTCTGATTGTCTCGACTCTCGGCACTTCCTCAAACGGTAGATTTCCCATATTGATGTTTGGACCTAAGGTATTCACTAAATCAATTTGGTTATCTCTGGTTGGTGCCTCAAAAACAATTTGTTCTAAGGGCATTACCTGCAATATTGATTGTAGTAGAGCAGTATTGGCTGCCTCATCCTTGTTAAAAACGGAATACCCCTTTCCCACTTCACGAGCCTCCAAAATCACAAAATCAGCCCCTGAGTTCTTTGCACTCCTCACATGAGCTACTCTATCATCAATGCTGAGCGCCTGGTCTCTTTCCTGATCTTTGTAACCAACCTCAACCATAACACTTAGGCCCTCTTTTTTTGCGAGTGCAATTGCATCTGGTAGCTCTGCAACCTCAACTGAAAATCCACTTGCAATCTCAATGGTACGAATATTCATGTCAGATAAAAACTTGAGCAAGTCTGGGTAATTTCCTTGACGGTAACTAATTTCGAAAAGAGTACCTCCTAAACATACGGGGATATTGTGCCGCTCTGCAACTAACAATTTTTTTCGAAGTTCAGCATCTTGGAAGAGAGACCACGTTGTCCAACCAAGTTTTACAACTTGGATATAATCATGCAGGCTCTCAATGTATGCTTCATATATAAAATGGGGCATCCCTTTATCAAGGACAAAGTTCTTCCCAGTGTGGTCGTACCCGATGCTCAGCAGCAGTTCTGAGAAATTAGGTTTTGCCATATATGTCTCCTTTCGCCTTTTTTACTGATGCTTTTGCTAATAGTAAAAGAGGGTCAATAAAGTAGTCAGGTGTGTTATGTTGATCTAGAATAAGAGCAAGTTCTGTACAACCCAGAATAATGGCCTCAGCTCCTTGTTCAAGTAAATGTTTAGTACAGGTAAAAAGTTCGTCGCGATTATTTTCAGTAAGAAAACCTGCCTTAATGCCGCAAGCACCATAAATTAGTTTCATCACACTTTCTTGGTGAAAATTGTCTGGTTTGAAAAGTTTGACTCCTTGTTTAGTCAAGTATTGATCATACAAACAAGTTTGAATAGTGCCACTCGTTGCCAGTAACCCCACTCGAGTGATATCTCTGGCTTCTATGTCATCAGCAACGAGTTGGATCATATCCAACACAGGAATTGGAGTTAATTCTTGAATTTGGTGTAGAAAATAGTGTGCTGTATTGCAGGTAATGACAGCAAATTCAGCCCCAGCTTGAGCCAGTAAATTTATGCCGTCTAGGATTTCTGGGGTAGGGTCACTACCTCCTGTTAGTATTGCAGCGGTTCTGTCTGGGATATGAGGAAGAATTGCGATTATCGCTTCAAGATGTTCTTGATCGATGTGCGCATTTGTAAGTTGAAGAACGAGTTTATAGAAATAGACAGTAGACTCAGGGCCCATGCCGCCCAAAATGCCAAACCGTTTTTCACTCATAGTTTAGTGGTTCTAGGCAGGTCGCTGAGGCAATATAGACCAAAAAGTGAATAGTAGCAACTAGAAAAATTCTTGGGTGTGTTTAACTTTGGCTGGGCAAATAAGACCAAGTTGTGCCACTCGAGTTAGTTAACTATCAACGAGTAAGTCGTCCAGAGTAATATCTGAAAGCGATGCAACTTTTTTATCCACTTCCAGAGACTGGGCTGCACTCCGATTATCGTCCGTAACAAGCAAGATTATTTTGCTGACATTTGCTGCATTAGCTGCTTGCACACCTGAGCCGGCATCTTCTATTACCAAACAATCCTGAGGTTCTAGATCTAAGTTGTGTGCGGCCATGATGAAGATATCAGGCGCTGGCTTGCCAGGAAAACTACCATCAGAATAGACGGTATCAACGAACGGAAACCATTTTTCTAAGTTGAGGTTCTTATAGTAAAAATCAATCAATACTTTCGGCGATGAGGTGGCAATAGTTTTTTTAACATTATTTTGCTCGAGTAATTCGAATAATTCGATTGCTCCGCTAGAAAGCTTAAATTCGTCTTTGTGTCTTAAGCAAACCTCTTGGTACAGTGTTTCTTTTCTATCCAACAGTTCTTTTGATTCTTCTGGTGTGGCCGGTCTGCCTAAAAGAAATTCGAGTGTATCTTTGGGGGTTCTACCGTGGATATATTTTGCAGACTCTTCCTGAGTAATTGGGGTTTCGCGAACAAAATTTGACAAGTCATTCCAGGCCTCTTCATGCCACTTAGTATCAAGGAGTAGTACTCCGTTAAAATCAAAAAGAACACCTTTAATCATATAAGGGCATTTTAACTTTAATGTGATCTGCTTGATGCTTGATGTTTCTATGATGAACTTTGAATGCTTAAATCAGAAATATGTCGAAGTACAAACAATTCATTGATATTCTCATCATAAATACGCTGCTCACACTCCGTTATCCAGGGAGCTGTACTGCACAGCTCATCAGCTTTTTGATGACTCATGTTGCAAACCACTTCATAGGTGGGAATCCCAAGTTTGTGTGATAACGTTTTCTCCAAATGACAACCTAGAGAAACGGTGTGATCTGGGAAAAATAATACTCTTGATACCGGGTTTAGCTGAACAGAGTTTTGACTGTATTCAACAAATGCGTCAATTAGTTGTGAGTACAGCTTCTTAATGTTTTCGTGACTAGCACCGATATATTGCTTTCGCAACTGACTGACCAGTTCACTTGCATCAAAGACCGCGGCGTCACCTATAGAAATGCCTGAAATATAGTACATCCAAAACAGATTGTAGTCATACTGAGTCCAGCCAGGTTGTTTGAAATGAAATGGAGTAGCAACTACATTTTCTAAAAGTAGTGCGTCTGAATGCTCGAGAAATGTCTCCGATAGTTTTCTATTGTGTGAAATACTTGCAGATACTATTTCTGCTTCAGAAAGCAAAGAATTGATAAATAATCTGCGAGCTCCACCACTCGTCATTGGTGAGCTTAAGTAAAGTTCGTTTCTAAGTGAGTTGATTCTTGGAAAAATGTCGCGGTACAATGAGAGCACCGAATGTCGCTGCTGCGTACTTGAAAAATCTGCGTACGTTTTTTTCATCGACGTCTTATAATAACAAATTATATCTACTGTGTCAAGCAGACATATCTGTTGAATCAGTAGCATTGAAACCCTACGCATAACTTACCACTTCCTCGCTGTGCTCGGTCGCATGCTTTACTCCATAATGGTGGCAAAACCGTCCGTGATACAATCCTTTTTTATGAATGGCAAAAGTCAGTTAAAAGAACGTCGAGTACATTTTGGTCTGAATTGCAGTACATTTGAACAACAGCGCGAACTGTTAACTCAGGAAAAAGTTACCTTCATATTCACTCAAGCACTCCAGGTATTTTCAGAAATGTATCCCGACTTAATAAAAGACGGTAAGTTTCAGCATGATCCTGAACTTCACTACAACAATTTGCATATTTGCTTTGGAGAAAAAGAGCTATTCAAGTGTCTTGAGGAATTGTTAAAGAGAAAATTGAGTGGAGGTGAAAGAACGTTTTTTAAGGCTCATGTGACGCGTAGCACGGGACAGTTGATTGTTCCCAATAACAATATATATGCCCTCGATGTGTTGTTTTCATACCTGCCCAAAGATGTTTCATTTATATATGTCGGTGGTAACGATAGATCACCTGTATTTATTACTGCACATGAGCTTTGGCATTTAGCTGAGTATCTTGGTGGTTTTGATCAAGAAATTAAGAGTATAGGTTATCTGCATCTTGCAGCAATTTTAGGAAGTGTGTTTGGCTACTTGGCAATGTCAGCTGCAATTTGCAACTCACTAGTTTTTGCTGAGCAATTTAATTTTTCACAACTAATCAATCACCTCGGATATGGTGCGGCAATTGTGTTGCTCTCTGTTTATATAGAAAAAATCTTTTTAAGGCTCTATAACAAGTCTGAACGGGAAACGAATGCAGATATTTTTGCAGATAAGATGTCTAAGATTATTTTGACAGATGGAGAGGTGTCAGGAACAGACAACTGATAAAATTTCTGGTTTGAGGAGACTTGGTGATAGCTCAAGTGTGTTTTTAAGACTGCATAATAATGTGATTTACGAAAGCTAAATCAGGTGCTTTTGCTAGAGTGTTAAATTGATCAAGATAGGCAGAATTACTAAAGTTAAAAAATTTAACTTCGGATACTTCTTCGTCAGATTTTTTTGGTTGCTGGTCGGTTACGTATTTGAAAACGGCAATGTATTCCGTTTCTTGAGTTGATTTAAGCAAATCTTTAAAAAGAAATGTAAGTGAATCTTTTACGTTTATACCTAATTCTTCCCACAGTTCCTGTTTTGCGGCATCTTCATAACTTTGGCCAGCGCCTACATGCCCGCTACATGAAGTAGCCCAAGACCCCGGATACATGTCTTTAGTCAAACTTCTTTTTTGAAGCAGAACATGTCCAGAGGTGTTATAGACCAAAACTATCACGGCTCTGTGAATATAATTTTTGTTAGTATGGGCTTCTTTACGAGTGATAGTGCCTATAACTTCATCTTGATCATTAACTTTATCAAATAGCTCATTTTCTTTGTCAGTCACTGTAATTTTTTTACTCTTTTTGGCCTCGTTTTTCATAAGATTTTATAACCTCTTCAATTTCCTCTTCTGAAGATGAGACTTCAAAAAGCATATCATTCAACTTGAACTGATTAAAACTTCGAGTTAAAATTGCTGCAATCAGAGCGGGTTTTATCTCTTCAAGATCGGTTGTATCAATCCAGTAGTCATACTCTCGTATTTGCAAGATGTGTCTAGCATCCTCTTTAATCCTAACAGGTAAGTATTGTTTTAATAAAGTGTCATTTGATTGTTTTGCTCTCCTAACTATTCTTTGAATTGCAGTTTCAGGATCTCTTGGTGCAAAGAATACCGAAGTAAAAGCATAACTTGCTCCTAGCGCGGCCTTCCACTCAGCTGGAGCATGTATGGAGTCTAGAATAACATTTGAACCTAGGTCAAGCTTTCTCCTAATAGAGTTAACTGCAGGAATGAAAATTCCATATTCATTGTTTGAAAGGTGTTTTTGCAGAACTATTTGTTGAGGTATTTTGGCCAAGGTTTCTCGTGTAACAGAATAATATTGATCACCACTTCTTTCATTTGGCCTCAATGGTCTAGTTGTAAAGTGAGGTGGTCCAAATTGCGCATATCCCTCAGATTCAATTTGTTTAACTGCTGTTGTAGCACCTGCACCAGAAACTCCAGTACAAACAAAGAAGTTAGGGATTTCAGGATTCTTCTCTGTCTCCTTATAGGTATATCTTTCAGTCATGATTGAAATTATATGTTGTGGGCGAATATAATACGAAGAAAATAATTTGTTGGCAATAATGTGATCGGGAAGTTGAGGTTCTAATTGTATCTTTCTGTGACCCAAAGGGTTTGGGATTGGTACCAAATCATATCAGACTTGGTCAGCCTATTCGAGCTGTTCTTGCCCGAAGCCAGGCAACTTGGATACGTCTACTCCGGATAAGGAATTGAACCGACAGCGTTAATACGTTCGTAGAATACGAATGAGCATGTCGCCCATTTCAGTAAACCCCGATTCAATGACTTGCGGCTCTTCTGTGTCGTTTATCGGACCCTCTCGAAGCACAGGCATCTGCTTTAGCATTCTTGCCATCGCGGCGTTAATGGCCTTGTTAACATCTTCAACGCGCATGGGCTTTTTAATTCCGACGCTCTCTAGGTGAGTATCATCCCACTGTCCGATGCCTGTCTGGACTTTGCTTAGTTCAACTAGGTCGCTTAAATAAGCTTTTTCAATCATTTCACTGAGGGTGATTACATGGTTGGTCGTCATAGCATCATCGTGCATAAAAGCGCGAAACACTTTTCCTACCATAATCGCTTTTTCGATACTGGTTAATTTTTCAAGAATGTCTAACAGCGTTTCCCCAGCTTTCTTACACTCGTCTGGACTGGCGTCAAGCTTGTTACGGTACTTCTCCTTATCTTCTGGACTAGCCTTTGAAGTGACTGCTAAGAAATTAACCAGCTTGCTCGCGTAACGTCGGTCACGAAAGTTTAGAATCCCTTTTCCAATAGCAACGAGTATGCTGACCACCGGCACTTTGGTAGCGATATCGCTTTTGAGAACAGAATCCGTGGCATCATCAAGTAACGACTCACCAAACTCTATCAGCGAGCCAGCTGTGTAGTCATTAGCAGCGGAGGTCAACAAGCTCTGTGAGAGACTTTCAGGTTCATTGGGTGTGTTCATTGTGAGGCAATCATATCAGGATTGCAGTTGTTCATCGAATTTTTTCCAGCTACCCCTAGAATTGAGGTGTTCTGATACTGACAGAAGTATTACAATATGCTACATGGAGAAAACGGCGAAAATTTTTAGCGCAGATGAGTTTACTTATGAGCAAAGCTCTTAATTTCACTATCAAAAATCAAATGGTCCAGTTATCTGGAAAGTGTTTTTGGTATTGGGAGGAGTTTTATTCCTTCCTGCAGACCTGTGGAGTTACACCAGCGCATTATCAAAGATACCCAAAAGACTCCTTTTCTAAATATGCCGTCATGAGAAACATACTCGGTGACTTAGAAGCTGCCGGGAAACTTGACGCTATTCAAAAAATCGTTTCTGAATTTTTTCGCCTAAGTGAACCTAGTAAATCTGAAAACCCCTCTTACCCTGAAGCAAAAATACTTCTGGAAGAATTTAAGAAAACAGTGGGGAATGACCCTATCGACCGCGAAATTGAAAGAAGAGATGCCGAACAAAGAGCGGCAGCCGGCAAACATAAAGTACAGTCTGTAGTAGAAAAAAATAAAAAGCTTGAAGTGTTGAGCGGTGAATTTTCCGCCCTGCTTACTTCATCTGACCACCAGTCCCGCGGCTACGCCATTGAACGCATCTTCTTTGAATTGCTCGACCTTGAAGAGTTTTCTTCTGTTCGTCCCTATCGCACTTCATCAGAGCAAATTGACGGACACTTCGTATATGAAAAATTTGATTACTTGGTAGAAATTAAGTGGGTTCAAGGTAGATGTAACCAGGAAACTCTCTCAATTTTTGATGGCAAGATTAAAAGGAAAGCACAAAGCACCCGGGGGTTCTTTTTAGCTGTGAACGATTTTGACATGGAAAGCATAAACCATTGGAAAGGTGACAGTCCTCGAATCATTTTAATGAACGGCGCAGAACTTGCCCCAATCTTTCAAGGTTACTCTACTTTTTACGACCTGCTTCAAAGAAAAGTTGAAAAACTTGTACGCTACGGTGACATGTTCTGAGCCATATGCCAAAAATAGAACCCCCAATTAGCCAAAAACTTTCGGATGCCGCGACAAATTTAACTGAGGCTAAAGATAAAATGACCCAAAGAGCAGAAGAGCTTGGATACCAGGCGCAACTAGCAAGTGCTGCCAGTAACTTCTGGCGTGAAATCGAAGAAAATGGCTATGGTGTTCCTCAACCAATTACTGTATCTGGCAATTACTTGGCCGACTCCTTTTTAGGTACGGCTAAACAGTTAAATCAGCCAGCCTGGTTTAATCAGTTTGACGCTGTATCATCCACAGCCAGTACAACAAGTTTGTCTATGTACGGCACAATGAGTTCATTCGCCACAATCTCTCTTCCTCCTCAGCACGTTCCTCAAAGCTATTACCAAGCAAAAAAAATTGTTGAACAACATGAAGGTCAGAGTGACTTAGAGAGTAAGTTGCGTTCCATTGACCCCGTTCTTGCAACCCAGTACTCGAATGCTTGGGAAAACCTCAGAGTACAATCGGTTGACCCTGCAAGAGCACCAATGTTCTTGATTCGTGAGGTGCTTAGAGTTATGTACCAGAAGTGCGCACCTGACGCTGAAGTCATGAGGCATGAGGGGTTAGCTGATGCAGCCGAGATTAAAAGAAGCCATAGAGTTAATTACCTTTCTTCAAAAATACCCAGTCAGCAACTCGACGCTCTTGAAATTCAGGAAAAGGCATTTAAACAAATGTACGCCTATATGAGCGCCGCTCACGCAGAAGTTTCACTTTCATATGACAAAACAGTAGGAAGCCTTTATCAGGCAAACGCTATCATTAGGCTACTTGTTGAGTTTTACGAGCAAGTCAATACGACTAAATCATCCTGATTTGATTTAACAATTTTCGCCAGATTTTCTGCTCCGACAAAAGTTTCTGCATCAGGTAGAAGGAAAAGCGTCGGCGGAAATTACGAAAAACTATCCTTACACATTCTTCAGATCGGAACAGTGGAAGAATGACAAGAAGCTCACTCATTCATCAAAACAAAGTTTATTCTCTCTAAGCGAACGATAATAATTCAGAAATAACCTCAACACCTACGATAGGTGTGACTTAAATTCAGGGTAAAAATAAGGGTAAAGTAGTGTATTACAGGCTCTAAAACGACATTACGAACAATTCGGTGATCGATTAGCAAGCCACATCGGGCTTTTCAGCGCAGGCCTACGGGTCGCGCTGAACCAATTGATATTTGTAACCCACGGGGAATCCACCCTTCGGGTATTAGGCATGCTCACTGAGTTCGCTTGCCGGCAGAACCTTTTGGTGCAGAGCACCAAGGGTCAAATTCAAACCATAGGTATAAATAAAAATAGACCCATTTATGGGTCTATTTTTATCTGTGACCCCACGGGGAATCGAACCCCGGTTACAGGGATGAGAACCCTGTGTCCTAACCGCTAGACGATGGGGCCTAAATACCAGACAAGCCTATAAGACTTGCGTAATACGCATTCAATGTGTATAATTGCTATAAAGGCACGTGTATTATAGCAAATATTTACGTGCCCCCTCTACACTAAAAAATCCTCACAGGAGGAACAAGATGCAACATTCAAATGGAAACAACCGAGAAAACGGCATCCAGATTTCTCCTGAGCATATGCTTGAACTTTACAAGCAGCTTGGCGTATTGATTCCTGATATGCCAGCACTTGTTACGATCATCAGCGCATTAAACCAGACGATCCCTGCCGGAGTGACTCTAGACCGTTTTCACCTGAACGGTCACAAAAATCCTCGCTTTAAGGACGGCATGCCATTATTGACACCTCGAAATCTAGCTTTATCTATTAGAATGGTGTGGTTAGGTAGAGAAGAAACCATGAGCTATGCCAAAAGACGTTTCACATCTGAAACCTATCGTATTCTTGAAGAATTTGCTTACTGTCTTCAGAGATTGAGTGAACGGCACGAACTCATTATGACTAGTGAGCTTCATAGGCCGCCACAAGCTTCAGTCAAATTGCCATTCAACAGTCCTTAACACGGCATTTTTCCAAGTAGGGGCAAACTAATTTCCTTACAGTTTCTAAACGCTACGTTTTGTGTAACATTGCTGTCATACACTCCGTTCAGTACACACTGAAAGGAGTTTATGCGATTCTCGAACAAAGTAAAATCAGGTCTGGTTGTGACAGGAGTGATAGGTGCTTTGGTTGGTGTAGGGGGTACCATAGGGTATTTTTCTGCTCGTCAACAGACGGAAGCAAATACATTTCAAACGGGTACATTATTAGTTGATGTGTTGCAAACGACCCCCTTACAGGTGAACAACTGGCAGCCAGGGGAAAGTAGGCAACTTGAATTCACAGTCAAAAATGTCGGCCAACTGCCGTTTCAGGCGAAAGGCAAATTGATTGCTGAGTGGTCAGACAACACCTTGTCAGACTCTGTTATTCAGCGAACGCAACTGGAGCGTTGGGTCGGGGGAGATTGGCATCAAGTTTCGTCTGATACAGTGACTGCAACAGAGGAGTTTCTCATCAGTACGGCCAACACAGAACTGTCACTGCTGAATCTAGTGAGTAATCAGCAAGAAAAATTCAGAGTAACACTCCAACTATCTCCAGAAACAGGGAATGAGTACCAAGGACAGACGTTCACAGGTACTGTGGCTGTAGTAGCTCGCCAGACAAACTCTGGTACACCCTGGCCAGGTTTTGCGGAGTAACAGTAGCAAATTGGGGCACAAATGTACATCTATTTGACGCTGATACTGAGTTTTAGTCTCATATTTCAGGAAGCCCTCCGACCCCAAAGTGTCTTGGCATACTTTACCCAGGTTGCGCAGTCAGCTAGTGTTTCATGGCAAATTGGCACTTGGGTAAACGAGCCAGCACAGGTTTCATTTATGATAGGCAACGAGAAGAAAATACTTGCAGAAAAGGTGCAAAATGGCAACTTTTCTCGGCAACTTGACGGTTGGCAGAGCCGAGGGTCAGTCAAGCTCACCAGTGAGGAACCTTGTGGGGGCAATCAGCAACAAACGTATGTACAAGTGGGCAGTTCACTGCCAGATGTTCCGACGCTTCTTGACAGCAACTCACTCAGTCAGTCTTTGCCTTCATTCGACAGCGACGGCTGGATACAAATTATCTATTGCATGGTCTCGTACGAGACAGAAGCCTTGCTTGATGAGCCGTCTCTGACTATTTTGCTCAATGATGTGGTCGTGTGGCAGGATGCTCCTCTCATCAGACCTGAAAACGAGACCGAGCCATATGTGTCGGAGTGGAAGTCAATTCTCATTCCAGTGGCAGCCTCACTCGACTCCGAAAGACTGGTGATAATGGCAGGAAATACATTTGACACCACTAAGCCCACCTATATTGTTGTACAAAAGGTAAGCTCCCGAGCACTTCCCATACAACCGGGTAACCAGATTGTTATTGAGAATTTGAGTCACAAAGAAGGTGGGGTCATCATATCGAATCAGGAAAAGATTGTGTATCAATCAAGTATTCCTGCTGAGTTACCAGAACTTATAGTTCCAATAGAACTACTCGAACTACAGCCAGGATCAAACTGCATTCTTGCTCTGATAAATCAAGCAAGTTTTGAGGAACAAGCCGCTGAATTTTGCCTTGATTTTTCTCCTAGTCCGCCGCAGCAAATAGTGTCTTTATGGGTCGAACGGAGCCCTAACGACAATCTAGTGGTACTCCACTTTACTGCACCCTCTGATGGGCTTGGTGCTCGAGTTGCTCGCTATCAAGTGTTAGCGCGGAGGAGCACCGGCCAACAAACAACCGAAAGGATAGAACAGCACTCGTTTACTTGGGATGGGCCGCGGATACCGGGGAGCATAGAATACCTTTCGGTTCGAACTTGTGAAGCTCAAGCACTAGCGGTTGAAGTAGTTGACCAGAGAGGATTACGCAGCCAGAGTGAGTGGGTAAGCCTCGATAACTTATGAAATCACAAGTCGTGAGCACAAGTGTGGCCGTACTTGCGCTTATATCGCTGAGTTGCATAATAGATGTGATGCCTCAGTCTCATCACCAGAATAGGTCGCTTATTGCAACACTTGGACATTTGTTCCACCCAAGGCGATCCAATAATCATAGAGCACGCTTGCTTCACCCAGAAGGATATGGTTGGTTGGTGGTTATTGCGGCTTTGATGGTGGGCCTCATTCGCTATCCAATTGGTTTTAGTAATGAGAGTGGGTTTATCCTTGGATACGCTTCAGACATTTCTATTGATCAGGTCATTGCTGGAACAAACAGAGAAAGACAAACGGCTGGTTTACAACCACTCGATCTGAATGAACGTCTAGCTGCCGCTGCCCAGGCAAAAGGCAACGACATGTTTGCCAATCAATACTGGGCGCATACCTCGAACACAGGCAAAGAACCATGGGACTTTATGCGAGAGGCCAGCTACTCATATCGTAGAGCAGGTGAGAATCTTGCTCGCGACTTCATGAGCACACCTGATATGGTTGCGGCTTGGATGGCATCTCCCACTCATCGGGCCAACATCATGAATGGTGGTTTTTCTGAAATTGGTGTGGCAGTCGTCAATGGTAAGCTTGACGGTGTTGAGACGACCATAGTGGTTCAAATGTTTGGTACACCTCCAACTGGTGGCTCCACAGCACAGATTTCCCAACAATCAGCACGGGCTCAGACGCAACCAGCAGAACAACTAGGCGAAACTCAGTCAGAAGAAGTGGCTGAGACTCAGGAAGCAGATCCCCCAGAAACAACTGATGAACAAGAAGTGGTTTCGCTCACTCTCGTTCCTGAAACTATGACAGCGGAATCAGAGTCAAACGAACCAGTAGTTTTGGCCCAGGTTGCAGCGCCAACTGGCACCATTCAACGGGCGCCACTTTTTTCACCACTCCAACTAACGCAGGCTGTGGGTTTGGCTGTCACACTACTGATTTTGTCTGTGCTAGTCTACGATGGAGCTGTGGCGTACTCCAAAAAAGTTGTCAGGTTTACAAGCAAAAATATTGCACATATCTGTCTTTTTCTGGCAGTTAGTTTCGTCTTACTATTTTTCAAAAGTGGTATTATCCAATAGGACTGCAAATACTTGATGAAACAGGAACTACAAACACATCGGCTCGCCTATACTGCCCTGATAGCAGGACTCATCTGTTTTGTTGTGTTTATTCTTGGGGTATGGCCAGACAAATTTCTCATTCGACTTGCGAGTGTGTTGTTGGGCGCAAGTTACGTTTGTTGGGGTGTGTTCACACACCACTCGGCTGGTGACCTGACTGCCCATATTGCAAAAGAATATGTGGGCGCGAGCGTTTTAGCGACAGCTTTACTGTGGCTGACAACAATTTGAGGTGTAAAATAACGCCTAACGAAGCGTTATGAAGAGGATCAGAAAGGGAAATCATGAAGGGAATTATTTTGGCAGGTGGTTCGGGCACGAGACTACGTCCGCTCACCCAAGTCACCAGTAAGCAACTACTACCTATTTATAACAAACCGATGATTTACTATCCTTTGCAGACATTGAGAACTGCTGGGATCACAGATATTTTGATCATAGTTGCACCGGATCACGCTGGTGATTTTCTTAAATTGCTCGGGAGTGGCAAAGAGTTTGGCTGTAAGTTTACCTACGAGATTCAAGACAAACCAGAAGGTCTTGCCCAAGCCTTTGTTATAGGCGAAAACTTTGTTGGCTCAGACTCTGTCACCTTAATTTTGGGGGACAATGTTTTTGAGGATAACTTTTCTGAGGAGATCAAAAACTTTAGCACTGGTGGTAGAATTTTCGCTAAAGAGGTTGGAGACCCCAACCGATTTGGTGTTGTGGAGTTTGACAGCCAAAACAAGGTGCTCTCAATTGAAGAAAAACCGGAACAACCAAAGTCATCTTTCGCAGTGACTGGTTTGTATATTTACGATAACTCGGTTATACAGAAGGTTAAGTCACTGCAACCGTCGGCCAGGGGAGAGTTGGAAATCACTGACCTGAATAATGTTTACTTGCGCGAAGGTTCTCTGGACGTTGCTTTTGTGAAAGGCAAGTGGTTGGATACGGGCACGTTTGAATCGTTGTTTGAAGCAATTACATTCGTTCGCGAACGAGAGTTGGGATTGATTTAAAGGACAGATAGTTGCATAGTAAAAAGGTACATGAGAATGCACACTTGGTCGTTTCGGGGCAAATTTATTTTTACTAGGCTGCTCATAGCCGTGGGCGTAGTTTGGTTTTCGTCGTCTGTCATCTCAGTTTATGCATTAGATGTGGTGACAGAAGAAACTGCACAATCAGACACAGAGTCTCAGGCGTTGCCTGAAGTATCCGTAATTATTGACTCACGTGACTTGACGGTTGAACAGTCAATTGCCTCAATCGAGGCTCTGCGAGCCCTCTATAAAAACCAAATCGAGGTGTATCGCTCATCGGAGCAACAGTATCGTATTGCCAAGAC
>CAZBTU010000007.1:0-4870 GCA_964494905.1 uncultured Pseudomonadales bacterium
AAATTCTAACTCAGCCCAATTGAGAGAATCGAGTAGTGACTGACTCAACTGAGTCGTACTTCCTTTGTTTAATTCATCAACAAGAAAGGGGTACTCAAGCGTATTCTGGTTGAGTACTACCGTTGTCTTAAGTTCTTTGGCAGCCCGACTCTGAATTGCTGCAGGTCTACTCACCAAATAGGCTAAATCAAGTTGATTGCTAAGGCTTTTTGCTACATCATACCAGTACCAATCGGTACAAAAGCTCATGAGGATTCGGGTTCTTCTTCGCTTCATACGGGAGAAGTCGAAATCTCAAAATGTTTTGCTTGTTTACTGCTATCTTTGTATGTCCATGAGTAAGGTGAAAAAACAGGCCCGGAGTGGCGTATGCCTGCCATTGTGTGCAGCTGAGTTTCAGTGGTTACTGCGCTTGTGACTGTGAAGGAAAGATAACTTTGCGAAAGAAAGAAAGTTTCAAGTCTGTTTTTCCCGATCACTCTTATTCCTATTTCATATAAACCGGGCAGGAGCGTGAGCGAGTGAAACCGGCAAGTAACGACACCCTTACCCTTAAGAAGTTTGGGTTGAGCAGAATCAAGTAACATGTTGGCTGTGAGGAGCGACTGGTTTTGTCGCATGATGGAAACAATAAAATAAGGGCTTTCAACAGATTCTTTAGCGTTGTATTTGATTTCAATTTCCAATGGTTGCCCAAACGCAATCGAGAAAACACTCTTTTTATTTGAGTTTTTGATGGTGAGCTGTTGAATACTGAGTGGCCCATCTTGTTTCAAGTCATTGCTTTGAGTGGTTGAAAGATATTGCTTAATAACAGACTCAGTTTTTCCATCCGCTACTACTCTGCCCTTTTCCAGAACTATGCTTCTTTCGCAGGTTGCAGCAATTGTGCTCATATTGTGACTAACAAAAAGGACAGTTTTCCCAGCCTTTGCAACTTCGTCCATTTTTTTTACACTTTTTTGTTGAAATGCAATGTCACCAACTGCCAACACCTCATCAACGAGCAAAATTTCGGTTTCTAGGTGAGCTGCTACAGCAAACGCCAAGCGAAGATACATGCCTGAAGAATAGTGCTTGAGTGGTGTGTCAAGAAAGTCTCCCACTTCTGCAAAATCAACGATTTCGGTGAACTTGTTAGCAATTTCTGACCTTTTCATACCAAGTATGGCGCCATAGAGATAAATATTTTCTCTTCCTGTTAACTCAAAATGAAAACCCGTCCCGACTTCTAAAAGGCTTCCCAAACGACCTCTTAAAATGGCTGTTCCACTAGTTGGCTCAGTAATGCGGCTAAGAATCTTGAGTAGCGTGCTTTTGCCCGCGCCATTTCGACCAATTAAACCGGTAACTTCTCCTGGGTGAAGTGTAAAGGATACATCTTGTAACGCCCAAAACTCATTAGTTCTTTTATTGGCAGTCTGTCGTGTCAAGTAGCCAGGGATTTTTGCAATCGTATCCCGAAGAGTTAGGTAATGTGCTTTCTCACCCTTAGTGTATTTTTTTGATAGCTTGGAAACTTCGATAGCTGGTTTCATAGAATGTCAGCGAACTTTCGCTCATGGTTTTTAAAGTACAGTGCTCCACCGACAAAAAAAATGAAAGAAGAAATGATTGAGATCAAAAGCAGTAATGGATGCTCAATTGTTTGTGAACTAAGCGTTGAGCGAAGCGCATCAATTAGGCCAGACATGGGATTAATTGCCAGAAACATTTGAAATGATGGTCTTACAATTGCGAGAGGGTAAATAACTGGCGAAACAAAAATCAGTAGTTGTAAAAAAAATGGGATGATATATCGAACATCGCGGTAGCTTACATTAATTGCAGCAAGCAGCATACCAAGTCCGCTGCTTGCGATCATAGTGATGAATGCACTAAGCACAGCAAGAGATACAAATAAAAGATTGGGGACGATTCCGTAATAGATGAGTGCAATCAACAAAAGCACGAGACTGACCAAAAAATCTGCAAAGGCTGTAAGCACAGCTGAAAACGGCAGTAGTTCCCGAGGGAAATAAACTTTTTTAACTAATTGCTGATTTTCAACCAAACTACCAGCTGCCCTTGAGAGTGCTTGCGAAAATAAACCCCAGTATATTAGGCCAATGAGAACGAAAATCGGGTATGGAAGGTTGTCGGATGGGATTTCCACGAAAGTTCCAAAAAAAACTGTGAAAATGAATGTGCTTATCAAAGGTTGCAAGAGGACCCACAGAACGCCTATGACTGTCTGCTTGTAGCGAACTTTTATATCTCGCCAAGACAAAATATAGAAAAGATCTCTGAACTCAACTAGTTCCTGTAGGCGTATAAACTGTGTTTTTGACTTCGCCTTAATCAGAATTTCCATGGTACGTACTGTACTATAGCAAGTATAAAATTGCTATTGTTATGAATTGATGTGCTCAGTGGTGTGTTCAATTAATGACTGTTACAATAGCAAAATGAATTTGCTGATTTTTGGATCAGGATCGAGTGCAAGTCGATTCATTGGCATTCTTAAAGAGCTAGGACACTCAGTATGGGTATATAAGCATAGGCCAAATGTATTAATTCCCGAAGGATGTTCTTCCCTAGACTCGTTGGAAAACTTGTCACAATTTGATGGCGCAATAGTTTCATCCCCTTCAGCTACTCATCTTGAATATGCCAAACAGTGTGTGAAGCAATCTGTTCCAGCCTTAGTGGATAAACCGTTCTCAGACAGCTTGAGTGGTGTAGCGTCTGTGGTTAAACTTGCTCGAAGAAAGAATGTTTTTTTGATGACAGGATTTAACTTGCGCTTTTTGCCTATAGTGAAGAAAATCAAAGAATACTGTCATTCAGAGAAACTTGGGGCAACTTTGCATGCCGAGCTTTATGTAGGTCAATACTTGCCCTCTTGGCGGCCATGGCTTGACTACCGGAAAAATTACAGTGCGCACTACCGCCTTGGTGGAGGTGTGGCACTGGATTTAATCCATGAGATTGATCTTGCGTTAGAGTTTTTCCCAGGAATATCATTTTCCTTACTGAGAAGTGCCAAGCTCAGTGCACTCGATATAGATACGGAAGATTTTGTCTTGTTTGAGACCAAATCAGCTCCTATTATTCAAGTTAAACTTGATTACCTCAATCACATTAAAACTCGTCAGTATAGAATAGTCGGCACGAATGGATCGCTGAGTATAGACATTTTCAACAAAAGATTTCAGTATAGTTCTGTGAATGGTGAAACTGATGTCGTGACAGAGCCGTCTGCATTTGATATCTCAGCAAGCTTCACCGAGCAAACTGCCTATTTTTTAAGTGCACTCTCGAAGAGTAATCACGACATAACTGAGCGCAGCCTAGGGCTAGATGCATTACGAGTAGTTTTAAAAGGAAGAAAACATGTACAAGGGTAAGCGTATCTTAGTGACTATATGTGCTAGAGGTGGATCCAAGGGAATACCGGGTAAGAATATTAAATCCTTAGCTGGAAAGCCGCTGTTGGCGCACTCTATTAAAACTGCACAGCAAATGGGCTGGGCAGATCGCATCATGGTTTCAACGGATGATGAGAAGATTAAGAACGTTGCTGAGGATTGGGGTGTTCCCGTTCCTTTTTTACGGCCAAAAAATCTAGCTGATGACACTACAAGTAGAGAGAGGGTTATAGCTGAAGCAACTGAGCAGGCGGAACAATATTGGAATGAGCAGTACGACATAATAGTCGACTTGGGTAACGTGACACCGTTACGGCTTCCCGAAGATGTTCAGGCAGTTATCACAATGCTTGTTGAAGAGCCAGAAACAAAAGTAGTTTTTAGTGTGACACAGGCTGCACGCAACCCCTACTACAATATGGTTGAACTTGATGAGAATGGCTTTGCTCATATTTGCAAAGATGTGGGAACATACATTTCAAGAAGGCAAGACACACCTATCGTATATGATATGAACGATGGTATTTATGCGATGTGGAGGGATGTCTACTTGAAGGAAAGAACAGTCAGAACTGATAAAGTTCGTGTATATGTGATGCCACCTGAACGCTCAATTGACATCGACAGACCTATCGATTTCAAGATTGCTGAGTTATTTCTCAAAGAGAGCGCTCAATGAAATTTTTGCAGGTCGGCCTAGGTTCTATGGGGAAGCGTAGAATTCGCAACTTATTACATCTCGGAGTTGATTCCAATGACATAGCTGGCTTTGATCTGTCCACTGAGCGCACAACAGAAATTGCGAAAACATACAACATTTTGACGGACAATAATTTTGAAAGATTAGACTCGACATTTATTCCGGACGCTTACATTATCTCTACCCCACCACACATACATGCTCCATACTTTCTTCATGCCGCCCGTAAGAAACGGCACTTTTTTGTTGAAGTTGCAACAACCGACGATGGTTACAACGAGTTGTATCCACTCCTAGATAAAACATTTGTTGCCGCCCCATCATTTACGTTTCGTTATAACAGCGCTGTGATTAAGCTGAAGCAATTGGTGAACAATGGTGCAATCGGAAGAGTCTGGGCATTCAACCACCACCTGGGACAATACTTGCCAGATTGGCACCCATGGGAAGATTACCGAAGTTTTTACGTTTCAAAAAAAGAGAGTTCAGCTTGTCGCGAGATGGTGCCCTACGAATTACAGTGGATACAGTGGGTGTTGGACGATGATGTTTCTTTGGCCAAAGGCTTGACAGCGAAATGCAGCGATCTCGATATCTCAATTGATGATACTTACACTGCACTTTTGCAAACGTCGCGTGGCATCGTAGGAACAATAATGGTTGACATTATCGCTCGACCTGCTGTTCGTATTTTTCGTCTACTCGGCTCGTTGGGTACCTTAGAATGGGATTGGCAGAGGTATACGATTCGACACTATGA
>CAZBTU010000007.1:4970-6372 GCA_964494905.1 uncultured Pseudomonadales bacterium
AATAAACGTGCTATAAATGTCTTAGCTACAATCATTGAGCGATAGTCATTCCAAGAAAGGTTTATGCATAAAACAAATCCTGTTTTTAGTATATCTGGTCGCAAGATTGGTCCTGACTTTCCACCATTCGTTATTGTCGAGATTGGTATCAATCATGAGGGCAGCATGAAAAAAGCCAAAAAAATGGTTGATGATGCTGCTGCCGCTGGCGCTGAATGTGTTAAGTTTCAATCACACGTAGTTGAAGATGAAATGTCTCAGGTAGCAAAAAAGATAGTCCCTGGACACACAACCGAGAATATCTGGGATATCATGAAGCGCTGTGCCTTTTCAGAGAAACAAGAAGTCGAGTTAAAAAAATATGTCGAAGAAAAGGGAATGTTGTATTTGTGCACACCATTTTCTCGAGCTGCTGCCGAACGGCTGATTCGTATGAAGGTTGAAGCTTTTAAAATTGGCTCTGGTGAGTGCAACAACTATCCACTAATTGAACATATCGCTCAGTATGGAAAGCCTGTGATCCTTAGCACAGGAATGAACAATTTAGACTCAATCAAGCAAGCTGCAAAGATTTTTAAAAAATTCAAAACACCCTTTGCTTTGCTCCACTGTACGTCAATGTACCCAACTCCGTATGAAAAAGTTCGCCTCGGTGCGATATCCGATCTACAAGCAACATTTCCTGATATAGTTATTGGATCAAGTGATCATTCGCTTGGTGTCTGGACCTGTCTGGGTGCTACAACACTTGGTGCATCAATATTTGAGAAGCATTTCACATCAAACAAGAAGTGGCCAGGGCCAGATATTGCCATCTCAATTGACCCGGATGAGCTCCAAGATTTGATTACTGGAACAAAAGCTGTGTGGCAAGCTCGAGGTGGATGTAAAGATATATTGCCTGATGAACAGGATATTATCAATTTTGCGTACGCATGTGTTGTTACCATTAAGCCAATAAAAAAGGGTGAATCTTTTAGTAAAGAAAATATCTGGGTTAAGAGACCAGGTACTGGCGAAATAAAAGCAAAGGACTTCACCAAAGTGCTTCGAAAACGGGCAGCTCGGGATTTACCTGCAGATGTACAAGTAGCAAACAGTGACATAGCATAACGTGCGGAAAAAGTCTCCCAATTTGAGTCAACTAAAGACCTTGTACGATCAGGGAAAAAACATAATTGATGAGCTAAAAAAGCAGTCTCCAGATAGTGAGAATACTGTCGATGCTATCCAACTGAGTTACGATTTACAAGCTGGGACGTATCTACAGTATCGCCATGATCACCTTGATTCGAGTGAACGTTGGTCGGGTGCTGTGGCAACTCAACTTGACAAATTAAAACTGAAAAATTCCCAATACAACTTGCTAGAAGTGGGTGTAGGCGAAGCAACAACATTAGCA
>CAZBTU010000007.1:6472-13244 GCA_964494905.1 uncultured Pseudomonadales bacterium
TTATCCAAGCATGGAAGTGATATTGAGAAGATCAAGTCTGATGGATTTACGGTTAAAAAGACCATTGACATGTTTAAGCGCAACTCTCCTGATTCAGGTGCAGAAATGGTGAGAGGAATGAGCCGAGTGTTAAGTGCTATCGTTGATGAGCTTGACAGTGCAAAGCCTGACATTGTTCTCACTGGTTTTGACATTGGGGCAAACTTCGCAACTACTGTTGCAGCTGCACACATGAACATACCTGTCGCTCATATTCAAGGTGGTGAAGTTACTGGAAGCATTGATGAAAGTTTGCGACATGGAATGTCCAAGTTTGCACACATCCACTTCCCTGCAACTGACGATGCAAAAGATCGCTTGATTGCAATGGGAGAGCGACCGGATAGCATTCATGTTGTGGGCTGCCCTTCTCTTGATGTATTGTTGAAAGCACCAAAGAAGAGCAAACAACAGCTTGAACAAGAATTTAAGGTTGATTTCTCCCAACCAGTTGTGGTGCTCATTCAACACCCTGTGACTACTGAGCACACTGATTCTCACAAACAAATTGCTGCAACACTTAATGCACTCAAGAAACTCTCGGTGCAAACAATCGCCCTTTTGCCAAACAATGACGCAGGCTTCAGTAAAATTGTCCAATCAGTCACAGACTCTGGACTGCAATGGTACAAAAGTTTGGATGTAGAGACATTTGCAAGTTTGTATCAACACATATGGGCGATTGTTGGCAATTCAAGTTCAGGCATCCATGAAGCAGCAACATTTCAAGTGCCCACGGTCAATATAGGAACTCGCCAGCAAGGAAGAGGTAGGCCGGCAAATGTGACAGATGTCTCATACAATACTGATGAAATAGTGGTAGCACTCAAGAAAGCGCTCTACGATAAGGTATATAGAAATTCTCTCAAGAATTTAGTTAACCCTTATGGTGACGGTATGTCTGCAAAACGCATAGTGACAGTACTAAAAGAAGTTAAACTTGACGGAATTGTTCAAAAAAGATTTTATGAGTAAAAGGATCTTGTTGATTGGAGGGGGTGGTTTTCTAGGATCAGCGCTAGAATTGGCATTGCGTGCTGAGTCTTTCGACTCGCTCTGCTCTACTAGTAAATCTCGCAACTCTGGTAACAAACGTCAACTCCGTAAACTAGATGTACTTGACCAGAAGCAAGTGATGAAGCTCGTCCGTGAGTTTGAAATTGTCATTAATCTAACTGGCCAGGCCAGTTCACCTCTTTCAGCCTGTTTGCAGCAAAACATTGAGGGAACTCTCAACATTATTGAGGCTTGCAAGCGTCACCACACAAAACTAATTCATGTTTCATCAATCCTCGTTCATGGAGCAACTGAGAACGTAAATAGCAAGACAGCACTGAATCCTGAATCACCATACGCAACTTGTAAAGCAGCGGCTGAGCTGCTCATCCAATCTTTACTACAACCAGATCAATATGCAATTATGCGGCTCTCAAACTTATATGGAGAACACCAGCTGAAGGGATTATTCTGGTTTCTATTGAAACACGTGAGAGAAGATAAACCCATGCATTTCTCCGATAACGATGGTTCATTAACGCGCAATTTTATCCATGTTGATGATGCTGCGCGAGTCATTGCACAGTTAATCGTTCAAGATGCAGAAGGTGTTTTTTCGATTGCTAGTAAGGAGAACTATTCTGTACGAGAAATTGTAGCGATGCTTGAACACATTCTGACAAAGTCATTACGGGTTACCTACGCAGAGCAGCAGCCACTCGAGAATACTGGGGTTGTTGATCTCTCGCTACTTGAAAAAACCACAGAACTGTACTTTACTCACTCTGTAGAGTCGTTTCTTCGATCGCAGTTGCACTCTTCTTCCTAAATTCTATGAGCTTAGCAATACGTGTTATTCCCAGACTTGATATAAAAGGCCCGAACCTGGTCAAGGGTATCCATTTAGAAGGACTGCGGGTTTTGGGGAAGCCAGAAGAGTTTGCACAACATTATTATGAGGAAGGTGCTGATGAGTTGTTATATCAAGACGTCGTTGCAAGTTTATATAACCGAAACAGTCTAGACGATTTCATATCAAAAACAGCGCGGACAATTTTTATTCCACTGACTGTGGGTGGAGGTCTTAGAACTGTTAGTGATATTACCCGTGTACTCCGTGCTGGTGCTGACAAAGTTACGCTGAATACAGCCGCACTCAAAAACCCTGATTTTATATCCCAAGCTGCAAACATATTCGGGTCATCAACGATCAGTATTTCCATAGAGGCGCAACGTCAACCTGACGGTCGGTACTTAGCCTTCACCGATAATGGAAGAGAGTACACTGGAGTTGAAGTGGTCACTTGGGCAAAAGAAGTGGAATCGAGAGGTGCCGGAGAGATTATCATTACATCAATAGACTCAGAAGGTACTGGTGAGGGCTATGACAGAGATTTAACTGCCTGTGTTACTCAATCAGTCTCTATACCTGTTGTAGCCGGAGGTGGTGCTGGTTCACCTTCGGATGTTGTTGATGTGATTAATGACTCAAAGGCGAGTGCCGTTAGCATTGCTTCTATGTTCCATTACCAGCTAACAGCGACCAAACATGTTGACGTGAACGAAGTGAGATCAGAGGGTAATATCGAGTTTTTGAAAAGCAATCGACCTTTTTCAAAAATAACCCCGACTAGTTTAAGACAGACGAAAGAGGTTCTTTTAAAGAATGGTTTGGTTGTTCGACCATCGCAATAACATATGCCTAAACAGAAACCATTTGTTGCCATCATTGATTATCAACTAAGTAATATGTTTAGTGTTAAACATGTATTTGATCACTTGGGTATACCTTCTGTTATTACTTCAGATCCACTGGTCTTAGCACAAGCACAGGCAGCTGTACTCCCTGGAGTCGGAGCTTTTGGTGATGCAATGAAAAACCTTGGGGATCTCAAATTGAGTGCCGCTATTCAATCATTTGTGGTCAATAAACCTCTGATGGGAGTATGTTTAGGTCTGCAACTCTTGTTTAGTGAAAGTGACGAGTTTGGGACACATGAGGGACTGCATTTGGTTAAGGGTCATGTGAAGAAACTGCCACATAAGTCTCCTGAGGGTGAACCAATTAGAGTGCCACAGATTGGGTGGAATACTATTGTAAGCGCTCAAAAAACTTGGCAAAAAACACCGCTTGCGCAGTTACCACAGTCGTCTTTTATGTACTTTGTTCACTCATATTATGTAGTTCCAGACGAACCATCTGTTGAGTTGACACGGACGGAGTATCAAGGCTTCGAGTATTGTTCTGGAATTTATAAGGAAAACATATTTGCACTCCAATTTCACCCCGAAAAAAGTGGGCCAAAGGGTGTAGAGATCTATAGACATTGGTACGATAATTATGTATAACCAGTACTCTCTAAGCTATTGTTCTGTTTAAAGTGGCTATGACTAAAAATAAGACGTTGTTTGGTTTGCCTGAGAAGGTTTTTTTCTGCACAAATTGTGTGACTTCGAATCAAAGGCCGAACTCAGCTCTTGAGTTTAAACATACAGCTAAATCCAGAAAAGAAACTCTAAAGTTTGACAAACGAGGTGTTTGTGATGCTTGTCAGTTTGCAGAGCAAAAAGAAAAAATTGATTGGCAGTCAAGAGAAAAAGAATTACTACAGTTATTAGATACGTATAGAAGATCTGATGGGCAGTATGATTGTATTGTCCCTGGTAGTGGCGGAAAGGACAGTGCCTTTACCGCTCATATCCTTAAGTACAAGTATGGCATGCACCCCCTAACTGTCACTTGGCCGCCGATATTATATACAGATTATGGATATCAGAATTATAAGAACTGGATCGAGATCGGTGGTTTTGATAACATTATGTTCAAGCAAAATGGGCACGTGATGAAGTTGCTCACAAGGTTATCAATTCTTAATCTCTTACACCCCTTCCAGACCTTTATACTCGGACAAAAAAACCTTGCTCCCAAAATCGCAGCTAAGTTTAACATTCCGCTTGTTTTTTATGGAGAAAATGGCGCCGAGTATGGAAACCCACTGGCAGACAACAATAGCTCTTTGCGTGATAAGTCATACCATACATACAAAAACTTGAACGATCTCTACTTGGGAGGTGTAGCTTTGCCTGAGCTCATCGATAAGTACAAGATATCACTAGCTGACCTCAAAGCCTTTTTACCTCTGGAAGTTGATGAGTTTGAGGGAAAGAAAATTGAAGTGAGATACTTGGGCTACTACCTTAAGTGGATTCCGCAGGAAGCGTACTATTATGCTGTTGAACATACAGGTTTTAAAGCAAGACCATTTAGAACCCAAGGGACCTACAGTAAGTACAACAGCATCGATGATAAGATCGATGACTTTCATTACTACACAACTTTTATCAAGTTTGGTATTGGAAGAGCTACCTATGATGCCTCACAAGAGATTAGAAATATGCACCTAACAAGAGAAGAAGGTATGGCTTTAGTTAAGCGGTTTGACGGCGAGTTCCCTGATCGATATTTTTCGGAAATAATGGAGTACTTGGATATTACGCCGGAACATTTTACGAAACTTTGTGACACCTTCC
Source organism: uncultured Pseudomonadales bacterium (assembly GCA_964494905.1). Taxonomy (GTDB): domain Bacteria; phylum Patescibacteriota; class Microgenomatia; order UBA1400; family PJMF01; genus CAZBMX01. The sequence continues at coordinate 11,039 of CAZBTU010000007.1, forward strand.
GTTCACCGCATCTATGGAAAAAGCAAGGTAGTGAGTGGAAACTTAGACATACAGTAAATAATGATGGGACAGATGACTAACACAAACTCTATGTACAACCTCAACGACAAAACAATCCTTGTGACGGGTGGCACAGGCAGCTTTGGCAAAGCGTTTGTGGAGCATATCCTGGATAATTACAAACCAAAGTCCCTAAGAATCTTCAGTAGGGATGAACTCAAACAATGGGAAATGTCAGAAAGATTGAAACAACATGCCGGTTTTGATCGTTTGCGCTTCTTTCTTGGCGATATCCGAGACAAGGCGAGGTTGTACAGAGCCTTTGAGGGTGTTGACGTGGTGATTCATGCAGCCGCCATGAAGCAAGTTCCGGCCTCAGAATACAACCCATTCGAAGCAATAAAAACAAACATCATAGGTTCAACTAATGTTATTGACGCAGCACTTGAGGCAGAAGTTGACAAGGTTGTTGCACTGAGCACGGATAAAGCTTCATTACCTATTAATCTGTATGGTGCAACCAAACTGTGTGCAGACAAGCTGTTCATACATGCAAATAACTATACGGGTCCGAGGAGAACGCGTTTTTCTGTGGTACGGTACGGGAATGTTATTGGCAGTCGTGGCAGTGTTGTGCCTGTTTTCTTAGAGCAAGCCAAGCAAGCTGGTGTTTTGACCATTACTCACAAGGATATGACCAGGTTCTGGATGAGTGTTGGTGAAGCTGTTTCCTTTGTGTTGTCGTCACTTTTTCTAATGCAGGGCGGTGAATTGTTCATTCCAAAAATTTCTAGCATGAAAGTTGTTGATCTTGCGAAAGCGATCTCACCAAAAGCAAAACTTAAGTTTATTGGTATTCGGCCAGGAGAGAAGCTCCATGAGTCATTGATTAGTAGTGACGAAGCGTTTAGCACCTATGACTTGGGTGATCGATATATGCTTGAGCCTTTCAACTTGTCTGGATGGGATGATCAATACAAGGGTTATCCACAAAAGATTAAAGTTAAAAATGGGTTTGCATACACCAGTGAAAGTAATCCTGATAGCCTCAGCATCACCCAGATGCAAAAAACGCTCAAAGAGCTAGGGTACACACTCTCATGAAATATATTCCATATGGAAGACAAACGATAGACAGCAGTGATGTTGAAGCTGTTGTTTCGGCACTTCAATCTGATTACTTAACTCAAGGTCCTGCTGTTGAGCAGTTTGAACAAGCACTTTCTGCTTACACCTCTGCTCAACATACCGTGGTCTTTAACTCGGGGACGGCGGCTTTACACGCGAGTTACTTTGCCTTAGGTCTTCAGCCCGGTGATGAAATCATCACTACTCCCATTACATTTGCTGCAACTGCGAATGCAGCGCTCTATTTGGGGGCGAAACCAATCTTCTGCGACATAATTCCTGAAACTGGTTGTATGGACCCAACACTAGTCGAACGTCTGATTACTCCAAAAACCAAGCTTATTGCCCCAGTTGATTATGCAGGATTACCTTCGAATTTATCAAAACTAGCGGACATAGCTAAAAATCATGATATTAAGATTGTTGAGGACGCATGCCACGCGCTTGGTGCTCATTACCAAGAAAAACAGATCGGTGAAGGTACCTATAGTGATTGCACGATCTTTAGTTTTCATCCCGTGAAACATATCACTACTGGTGAGGGGGGCGCACTACAAACGAATGATTCTCAAGTATTCGAGAAGGCAATGCAGTTTCGTAGTCACGGCATAACAAAAAACCCAGAATCGTATATAAACAAAGTGTCTAGTCCTTGGTATCACGAGATGCAGTTTTTAGGCTTCAACTACCGGCTAACCGAAATCCAAGCAGCACTTGGCATTTCACAACTGAAAAAACTCGAGGGTTTTTTGGCACGACGTCAAGCAATTGCAAAATACTACAGTGAGGCATTTTCGCAAAATCAATACTTTGAGCTGCAGTATTCTGGTGATGGAGTGGTTCATGCCTACCACTTATTTGCGATACTACTTCGACCGGAACTCAGCAATAAGAAAAATAAATTTGTGGCAAAACTACACGAAAGAAAAGTCGGGTCTCAAGTTCATTACATACCGGTTTACCTCCACCCGTATTACCAGAAGCTAGGCTATACAAAAGGACTCTGTCCTCAGGCAGAGTTATTTTACGAGCGACAACTCAGTCTGCCTATTTTTCCTTCAATGACTGACTCTGAAGT
>CAZBTU010000007.1:13344-43171 GCA_964494905.1 uncultured Pseudomonadales bacterium
GTTTTTCACATGACCGACCTACCGTTCGGTCGTGGTGGTAGCCCTTTGCAAAATTTGCTAGCTTGTGGAATTACCAAAACAAGCATCTCAGCCCTACAAGTTGACGGAGGTATTGATACTGGTCCTATTTTTCTCAAACAGCCGTTTTCACTAGCATATGGCAATGCTGACGAGTTGTTACGACACGCAGCTCAAATTATTTTCACAGAGATGATACCCAACATTCTCAAAAATAGACCACAACCAGTGCCTCAAAAAGGTGAGGCAACACTTTTTAAGCGAAGGAAACCTAATGAAAGTAATTTAGGAATTGCACCCTTAAAAACGATTGACGAGTACTACAACTTTATTAGAATGCTTGATGGGGAGGGATACCCGCCTGCCTTTATTCCTTTGCCTGATGGTTTTATATTGCAGTTAAAAAACGCTACATTAAAAGATGGTGTGGTTCAGGGAGAGTTTATGCTTTCTAAGCAGTAAGGAGACCGTATGACTCAAAAACAAATTTTAGTAGTGGCTGCACATCCGGATGATGAAATTTTGGGATGTGGTGGCACCATTGCCAAATTGTCTGCAACCAATCAGGTCTTTACTATAGTACTTGGCGAAGGCGTTACCTCTAGGGATAAGCACCGTGACAGAAATAAAAGAAAAGAAGAATTGGGTGTCCTTAAGAAAAGTATGTCTGACGCAAATAAATTGATAGGGGTGCAACAACTTTTTTCCTTCGATTTGCCGGATAATAGATTCGATTCGATTGATTTAATCGATATCACAAAGATTATTGAGGATGTGATTGATAAGGTTCATCCACAGTGTGTCTTCACTCATTTTGGTAATGATCTCAATATCGACCACCAGCTTACTTTTCAAGCCGTTTTAACTGCTACCAGGCCACTGCCAACACAATCAGTCACAGAGGTGTACGCATTTGAAACTACTTCATCTACAGAATTTAATTTTCCATTGTCATTTAGTCCTGATACCTTCAGTACAATTACTGACACGCTTGAGACCAAGTTGGCGGCTTTGGCGTGCTACACAAGTGAAATGCGAGAGTTCCCCCACCCTCGTTCATTAGAGATGGTTAAACAGACCGCTCAGTATTGGGGAGTGAGAGTTGGAGTGCCTTCTGCTGAAGCATTCAAGACAATTAGAAAAGTATGGTAGGCGATACATCATCGAGTAGAGTTGAGTTCAGGGACTTCACTAGTCTTCCCGTTTCGTTGCACAAAAAAATTCTACAGTGGCGGAACAACCAAGAAGTAAGAAAGTGGATGTTCACCGACCGGGCTATCGCTCAAGATGAACATAGTCGGTTTGTTAAAAAATTGTCAAACAATAAACAAAAGCGCTACTGGGTTGCTTGTGTCAATGCTATTCCTGTGGGAGTTGTTTACATAGACTTTTCCATACAATCGAACACTGAGGCCACATTAGGTATGTATATTGCACCTGAGTGGCAAGGAAAAGGTTTTGGTACGATTGTGCTCTCAAACTTCATCACTTCATTAGCCCCAAGCCTCGGTGTACAATCGCTGTGGCTGGAACTCTATGTAGAGAATCAGGCAGCACGTCGGTTATATTCGAACCAAGGGTTTACTGAGTTCGGTAAACCAAAAACAACTACTAAAGGAAAGGTAATCCGAATGAAAAAGGAACTACAACCAAAGCATTTGCAGATTGGCGAAAGAAAAGTTGGCCCTGGTCATCCGGTATACATTGTCGCTGAGTTGTCGTGCAACCATGTGCAAAAGTTTGATGTTGCTGTCAAAACAATTGAGGCTATTGCGAAGTGCGGAGTTGATGCGGTAAAGATTCAGACATACAAGCCTGAGACCATGACAATTGATTGTGATAAACCAGATTTTCAAATTAAACAAGGAACAATTTGGGACGGCACCACGTTTTATAGTCTGTATGAAGAAGCGTATACACCTTGGGAGTGGCAACCAAAGCTTCAACGCATTGCTCGTGAACTTGGTCTAGATTTTTTTTCATCACCCTTTGACATTACAGCTGTAGATTTTTTAGCTGAACTTGACGTTCCAGTGTATAAAGTGGCCTCATTTGAGATTAAGGATATTCCACTAGTGAGGAAGATAGCACAACAGGGTAAGCCAGTTATTATTTCGACGGGTATTGCTAAAAAAGCAGACATTGAGTTGGCAGTTCAAACTTGTCGAGACGCTGGAAACAACCAAATTGCTTTACTGAAATGCACCTCGGCCTACCCCACTCCATTTGAAGACGTAAATCTATTAACGATGCCTGATTTGAAGACAGCATTTGATGTGGTCGTAGGCTTATCAGATCACACAATGGGTAGTGTGGTTCCGATTGCAGCAGTGGCACTCGGTGCAAGCATTGTTGAAAAGCACTTTATCCTAGATAGATCACTTGGAGGACCTGATTCTCAATTTTCTATGGAACCAGATGAGTTTTCCGCCATGGCAAATTCAGTCAGGGAAACTCAAAAGGCACTTGGTGAGGTTACATATAAGCTGAGTGAATCGAGCAAGAAAGCAGAGACGATAGGCAGATCTCTCTATGTGGTCGAAAACGTCAAAGCCGGCGAAGTGTTCAGTGAAAGAAATGTTCGTTCTATTCGACCTGGATATGGACTCGCACCCAAATATTTCGATCAGATATTAGGTAAACACGCCAAGGTCGATATAGAACGAGGTACTCGATTTTCCTTAGATCTTCTTCAAGAAGGGCTCTAAGTGTTTTGCAACAGTTGATTTCCACTTTGGGTTTTTCATGCAGGCTTGCTCTAAGTAATCTGCCGAATACTGAGCAACCTTCTTGTATGCAACTTTTTGATTCATGTGGGCTGAGAAGCACTCCGAAAGCTCTTTCCAGTTACTCCCCACACAATGATTCTTTTTTAGTTTGCTAATGAATGATTCAGCAAACGGTTGGCATAAAAGTTGCTCTTCGGGAAAAAAGGCAATAAATGCTACTTCAGCTGTCAAGACTTCATGAAAAGCCCCACTTAAATTTGGGCAGAGCACGAGTGACTCGCTAGAAAAATAATCAGTTGTTTTACCAGCAAAAACAAACTCCGCTTTTGCCAGTACTGCTTTGGACATGATTTTTTTGAGCTTCAGTAGCTTGTTATGCCCTACTTTAACTTTAAATATGAAGCGGATATGTTTGTGCTCTCTAGTAACTTGAGTCAGGAAAGATAGAATCTCACGATAATTCTGTTGTACAAAACCGGGCTGGCTCGGTGTGAAGCTGTCCAACATTTGATAGAAGTAAATTGGCTCAAGAGGAATGAGTATGTACTTAAAGTTGGTATGTTCAAAACCTTTTTTGGCTATGCTATTTATGTAAGCACTGCCGATCGGAATAACTTTGGGTTTAACATCGGCATCAGCAAATAAATTCTTATGTTTTCCCCAGGAAAAGAAGAAGGATGGGTAGAGACAGTACTCTACTGCTCTTTCGCCCACCATGCTTGCCAACTCACTATATCCAGCGCCATGTTGGAAGTTGAAAATCGGTATTTTTTTTGAGCTTGCAATACTTAAACTAAGATTAGAAAGATCTCCGTGGTGACCACCACTCGTAATCAGAATCTTGGGTTCTATGCTGTTGAACAGAGACGAAATCTCTTTGAGATAATAATCATAATCTTCTACTAGGCATGAAGGCAAAAGTGAAGTAACTATAGTTGCAAACCAACTGGAAGATTTGGGAAAGTCACGGAGAATATAAAAATGTTGAGACAGGGATAGCCTTTCGAAGATGCTTTCAAGATAATCAATCAATTTTGATCTGAGACTCAGATTGATTGGCTGAGGTAGTCTATAGAGAGATTGAATCACTGGGTCGAGCTCGAAAACTGATTGTCCCTCTAATGGAAGGAACGGACGAAGGTTTTGGGCTGTTAGCAAGCAAATGTCCTTCTGTGACAAAGTTAAGGACAGTTTCTTCCGATTTACGAGCTTCTTAGTTAGGACATACTGTAAAGAATTCAATGAAAATTTTTCACTGAGTGGCTGGGTTAGTTGCGTGGGTCTTTCTATCCCTTCCAAGATGCTGTTAGCTCCAGAGAACAGGGTCGCATGGAGTTTTTTGTCATACGACAGTTTCTGAATAAGTTGTTCTTGGAAAGAAGGAAAAGCGCCTGCAAATGTAAATGGCAAGGACTCAATTTCAGTCTTTTTTTTTAGGTTGCGAGAAATTGTGAATGAAATTAGAAAGGAAAAGAAAGTGTAGAGGACGCTCTCTGTTAAAACTAGCCACTGGTTTGATGGTAACACTCCACCCTGTCTGAGCTCGTGAATCAGGAGTGGATAAAACTTAGTTGTTTCCCGTGAGTACTGCTTAATAAGTTCTCTTTGAACTTGGTACAGTTTGCTGTGATCTTCAATAGCTTCGTTAGCATCTTCACTGATGAGCTTACTCACTGGCGACTCGGCAAGTTGAGTGATTGTCATATATTAAATTTAAATTCTCAAACTACTTTGATTCAAAAATGTAATTCTCTGCAGCATAGCGCCAGTTGTACGATCGAAATAATATCCCAATCAAATGCCTTGAGTTTGCTACTCCAAGAATCTTTTCAAGCATGTGGAAAGGAGCCCACAATCTACCCGATTTGGCATATGTGTGGGTGATTGGCGAACGGCTCAATACTTTCATAACTGAGTTAACATGGGAACTGATTCTTTGGGCGGCCTTTCCATCACTTCGAAAAAAGTTTTCCTCGATGTATCTTTTTTGGAAAGAAAGAAATCGTTGAGGTATCTTCTTTTCATTTTTCAAATACTCAAGAATCTGTTTGGTCATTTTAACAGAGTCAGAGAAGACAGGATTTCCCGGTGTGAAGTCTGAAAGAAGCCAGTTAGCTGAAGTGACGGGTGAGTATTGTATCGAAGTCACATTGTGAAGCCAGCACTCGACACATGCCGTTGAGTTCCAATGAATACAAACATCAATACTCGGAATACAGTCTTGTACTGTCGCTTGTGTAATGATGCGAAAGTTTGGTTCTTGTATTGTGTTATATACACTTGAATCCTCTAAGGGGTGTGGCTTGAGTACAACTGTAAACTCAGAAAGAGTACGACATATTTCGGGTAGTTTCTGTATGTATGCATTGCGATTTGCTTTAATTGCAGTGTGCACATTTTTCATAAGCTGGAGGTTTTCAGAGAAACATTCATCAGACTCATAGTATGCATCACTTCGCAGGGGAAATGAGGTAAAAATGAACACATTTTTTTTATTGAGAGGCAGGTTGTGCTCACTACTAAACTTATTCCTAGATACGGGAAGTGTTAGAGAAACAGCATCAATTTTTGGCGAGCCTGTTATTAAAAGTTTTTTTTTGTTAATGTCGGTGGCGGAGAAAAATGAGTGCATCTTTTTTCCAGGAAGAAAGATGCCGTCAAGTAAATGATCATATGTGAGATGTGAACTAACAACAAGAGACTGTACCACTCGTGCAGGGGTGACCTCGGATGGCAAAACAAATAACTTTCCACCTGATTTCCGTACATACTGGGCGATTGATCGACAAAATTTTTCTTGAATCTGAGAAATAAAAACTATGTCAGGTTTAATTTCGTCTAGTAAAAAATACACTCTCTGAACTTCCGCAATGCTCCCAACAATATAAACCTGTACAGGAAATCGAGCGTTTTGCTCCAATTGACGCTTAAGTAGTTGAAGTCCAGCGATCTCCCTTAATTTGTTGTCAGCAAGAAGGACAATGCGAAAATGTTTCATGATAGTTTTTGTGCAACAACAAACGTTGTGTAGCCTGATTTTTGTTCCAGTTTGAACTCCCACTCAAGTAGTGGTTGCACAAGACGACGTGTGGCTGTACCAAGTGGACCCAACCTTCCTTTATTACGAAAAAATAATTTGTCTAACGCATCAATAAAGAAAACAAAAAAATATGAAAAAAATGGGCTAAAAAACCTACCTTTTTGGGTTACTTCAACAATCCTGAAATTTGTTGCAGAAAGTAGTTCCTTTATTTGCCCAGTAGTAAAGTAGCGGTGAGGAAGGAAAAATTTATACATGTTCATAGCATGGTATAACCATGAATCACTACTACAGCTAAAAACAAGTATGCCATTTTTCTTGACGACTCGGTTTGATTCGCGTAAAAATCTATGGATTTGTTTGCTGGACAGATACTGCATGACTCCTATGGCAGTCACAACATCATACTGATTGTTCCTTCCAAGTCTCAAGCTTGAATCAGTATTAATGGTGAAAACATTAACATTGTTTTCAGGATGGCGTTGCTTGAGAAGTTGCAAGCTGCTGCTATTGATGTCAACACCCGTATATTTTGCTATTTGTAACTTGTGTGCGGCTTCTAACAACATCCCGTCACCACAACCAAAATCCAATAGACTCAAACCATTAATTTTGTTGTGCCGAGTAATTAATTCAACAATGTGATTGTGCGTGGGTGAACTCATAACGCGAACTTTTTCAAGCGACGCACGAGCATCTTTTTATCATGGAAAGCCAAAAGGTTCACAGTTTTTTTGTAGGTAAACTTTTGTGAAGAGGTTGGAAGTAGTTGCATCTCATCAAAATAGTAGATGCAATATCCAAGTTGTTCAAGATATGTTAGTAGTTTTGTTTCAGTTGATTTGAAGTGATGTATGTTCGAATTTACTTCGAAAAGAATGCATGCAATCTTTTTCTCTTTGAGTAAGCTTTTTGCTCCCTCGAAGACCAGCGCTTCAGCGCCTTCCGTATCGACCTTTAAGAGATCAATATGGTTTATCTTCCGTTCTTCTGCAAATTGGTCAAGCGTGATTGATTTTACCTTAAGAGTTGTCTGGTTGCTGTCTGAGTGAGCAATATGACTCTCTTCAGACTCAGCTTCTTGTGTGAACTCAAGCCACCCTGATTTATTTGAAACTGCTTGCTGAAAGACCTGGATGTTTGCCGATTTATTGTTGAGTCCAACATTGGTAATTAGATCTGAAAAAATCTGGGGAGATGGCTCAAAACCATACAACGCGCCCTTGTTCACTTTACTCGATGCAACAATCAATTCAAAGCCTATATGCGCACCTACGTCTACATACACGTCCTTAGGGCGTAAATAATCGAGCAAAAACAAGGTTTCATGATATTCAGGCCAACCTGCATAAACAATAAAACTGCCGAAACTATTGTTTGGTTTGCATAGAATCCAGCGGTCTGGCAAGATTTCCACCAAAGCAGGTAGCTGAAAGAACAGCTGATTGCACTTCCACCAAAGTGCTCGAAAAAAAACCTGCCAACGCTTACCTTTATTTGCTGGATGAGACAGGACTCTGTGTAAAGCGAGAAAAGTTTTCATCTTTTTTCCATTTGTATTTCTGTTAGCAGTGAGTCGGCGAAGAACTTTGTTGCCCAATTTAAATACGCTAGACGACAGTATCCTTTATTTGCAATTAGTTCACCCCAAATAGGCCATGAGCCTGGGATAGCCCCTCGCACACCATCTAGGCTCCCAGATGTTATTTGTATTGCTTGCAACTTTGCGTTCATTCGTTGAGCTGCAAATAAGAAAATTGGCTCCTGAGTCAGTCGATAGAGTTCTAGCCAAACAAGAGAAATCTGAGCATTTCCAGTTAGACAGGTGTAGTTGTCTTTACTGTGCCAATGTTCATCAAATGTACCTGGTAAAAAGTTGTTATTCAAGAAGTACTTTAAAAGTGGATAAGCGCCTCTCAGTGCTGCTTGGATGTATTCTGAGCGACGAAGGATAAGGCCAGACCAAAGAAATCCCTCGACTGCATAAGAAATGGTGTGGGTGTATGGTATTGGGTAGTTGGGTGGTGGCAACTCGTTTTGAGTAAACCACCCATTTGCAAGCTGCCTTGTTAGCGCCCAGTCTAGATTTTTACAAGCTGCTTTGATGTAAACAGCTTCGGATGTTGAGTCGTGCTCGATCCGACAGATCTCAGCTACCTTAATCAGGCTCCATGCTACTCGGGTATGGTAGGTATGAGGCATTGAGCCATAGGTGTATGAAACCCAACTTCCATCTGCTTCCTGTATTGAACACAGAAAGTTAGCGGCTGCGATACAGCTATCGTAGTACTTCTTCTCTCGAGTGAGTAAATAAACCTCAGTTAACCCTAATAAATCTTGACCCGTATTGAACACGATTGGTTCAGATGTAGCGGTAGACGCTCTTGCGTGCCTTCTAAAGCCGCCAGATGAGTGTTGCTCAGCAAGTAAGAAATCAGCCATCAATATTGCCCGTTTTTGGAACTCAATTTGTCCTGAAAACTGAGCATAATCTAGGAAGGTGTTGATGATGTAGCCTGTAGTCTCAATGTAGGGTTGAGACCAGCCGGTAAGTAAAGAAAACCATGCGGATACACCACCAGATTGCGACACATCTTGAGCCCGAACTAACCACTCCATTGCCTCAATCAAGCTTTTTTCTTTGTCTTCTCTTATAGCTTGATTTTTTGGCTGAAACATGAATATTTGTTTCAGTACGTGAGGAACAATATTGATTACACTCATAGACTTCTTTTCTTCATTGCAGGAAGGCATGTGCTAATTTTGGCCAACTTAGTTTATTTACCATCAGTGCTCTGCCTCGCTTTCCCATCTCTTTTCTAGTTTTGGGATTCATGTACAAAGTCTCAATTTTTTTGGCTAAATCAAGTGCATTACCCTTCTTATAAAGAACAGCATTATTATTTCCTGTTCGGATATTGTCTCCCATTGTGTCATTGGCAATAAACACTCGTTCGCACGAAGCAGCATCATTCATCGAGAGTGACTCCTGAAGTGGCCAAACTGCAACATCAGCCATTGAATAATAGTGTGCCAACTCTTTTTGGGGTTGGAACGGTATGCTATGGACACGTTTCTTGGCAATTCGTGATACCTGTGACAGACAATGCTGTCTGTAATCATCTGGTCCATTGCCAACGAGCACGCACCAAATATCCTTGTGCTTCGAAGAAAGCTCAGAAAATGCCGCCAACAAGATTTCAATTCCTTTAGATGAGACTACTTTACCAGTGTAAATAATAACAAAATCAGATTCTGGAATACCAAATTTTTTTCTAAGTTTATCTCTCCACTTTGGAAGAAATCTATATACTTGTGTATCAGTTCCATTGGGTACAATTGTAATAGGTTTGTTTTTGATTCCATAAGCTTGACGTATAACTTGCACAGTTGCGTCCTGTTGAGCAACAATTTTATCTGCTTTTTTTTCAATCTTGCTAGAAAAACACACTCTAAAAATCCAGTACAAAAAAATCTTAGCTGTCAGCAACAGTGAAGTACCACGGTGTAGCTCTGAAGGTAAGTGGCTATCAGCCAAAATTAATCGAAAATTTTCTGTAGTTTTTGCATTCGCTACTTGAATCGCTGATGGAGAAGCAATCCCAAACACCACAACAACATCTGGCTTGTATGATTCTATAAGTGTTCTTATGCCAATGAAAAAAACTCTGCTGAACATCTCTAAGATTGGTTTTTTTCTGATGACAGTGATTCCATCTTCTTGAAAAATACCCGAAGAGATAATTCGAGGGCCTAAAGTGCTAGCTACGGTATTGTTGTACGAATGAAACGGAAAAAACCTGTCAGAAGTTAGCACTGTGACGGTGTGTCCCAAGCGAATAAACTCCTGACTGAGCCTTTCTTTTGCATACGGCAATTTAGGTTGGTAGTAATCGCTCACAACGAGTATTTTCATCCTCCCTTACCAAGCACCCTGTACTCTCCAGTATACCCTCGCAAATTTTTATTTGAAAAAAAACTACGAGTATCAAACAACAACCGTACTTTTGGAAAATCACTTATTATCAGTGATGAATACTCAGTGTGGTCAGTAACAAGTACGAGTACATTCACATCTTGTGCAAACTTTTCGAGTGAATCAAGTGAGAAATTGGTTGCACGTACATAGGGGTCATGTACCATAACTTTGACATGGGCTTGCAACTTGGTGCGAATAGCTTCAGCAGGTGTGTCTCTAACATCATCAACATCTTTTTTGTATGCATAACCCAGTATCCCAACGACGGGATTTTGAATTTTTAATCTGCTGATTGCGGCTGTCACTTCTTCAGCTACTCTTTGACTTGCACGCTCATTAACTTTGAGTGCAGTTTCTATAAGTGAGTTGGACTTAGAAGGAACAAAAAACCATGGATCAATTGGAATGCAGTGTCCACCTACTCCTGGACCTGGAGAGTGTATCTCAACCCTTGGATGTCGATTTGCAAGTCGTATGGCTTCCCAGACATCAAAATCAAGTTCTTCTGCCCTCTCAGCGAACTCATTCGCAAGTGCAATGTTGACAGCACGGTATGTGTTTTCCATTACTTTGCAAGCGGCCGCTACTTCTAGGCTAGTTGTGAATATCTCTCCTTTGACAAAAGTCTGATATAGAGACTTAACTGCTTCAGCCTGTGAAGGATTAAGGGCTCCAACTATCCGGTCATTGTGAATCATCTCATGTAATGTTTCACCAGGAATGGCTCGTTCGGGACAGTGGGCAATACCACATGCATTACTCCATTGCTTAATCAAAGGCACAATTATTTGGGTAAAATCCTGTGGAGCTACGGTAGACTCCACAATTATGCAGTCACTTTTTTTTACTATGTGCTCCAGTGTCTCCAAAGCAGTGAGTACATACTTAAGATCTGTCCTTTTTCCTTGATGTGGCGTGGGAACGGCAATGATGTAAAAGTTCGCGTGATTAGGATGGTCGTCTATGTGAAATGTCCCTTTCCCCAAGACCTTATCATAAAGGGCTGAGAGCCCTGGTTCATCAAAAGGTAACTTCTGTTGGTTTAATTGCCTTAGTTTCTCAGTATCGAGATCAACACCAAGTACCCGGTTTCCAGCAGCAGCTAGCAGCAAAGCAGTTGGAAGGCCAATGTAGCCGAGTCCAATAACGCAAACGTTTTTTTGCTTTACGACTTTTTCTTTCCTAACATCTACAACTGGCGATTTATTCATAGCAGTGTTTCTATTTTGGTAATTATCTGTTTTGCAGCAGTGCCGTCACCGCAGCTATTACCCCAATGTAACCTTTTCGCTTCAATGGCGCTGTATGCTTTATCAAATTTGTTGCTACTTAAATGAATAAGAAAGTTAGCGGTCAATGTTTCTGGCCGCTCTGTTGAATTCCTGAGCGTCATAATTGGTTTCTTAAGGATATAGGCTTCCTCTTGGATGCCACCCGAGTCGGTTAGCACTAATTGAGCAGCTTCAATTAATCGCAGCATGTTCAGGTAACCGAGAGGTGGTACAACTCTGATGAAATTTGGTAGTTCAATTGAGAATTCGGAAAGTCTTGTTGCCGTTCTTGGGTGCATCGGCCATATTATCTGGAGTTTCGTCCGCTCGGAAATATGATTTAACAGCCTGATGAGTCGTGAAAGTTGTTCCTTTGAATCAACATTCTCAGGTCGATGAGCAGTCATGAGAATAAATTGACCTTTCTGAACGCCAATATCAGACAAAATGGTTTGTGTGCTGGATAGTGGCAAATGCTGTTGGAGTGCGTCAACAACTGTATTTCCAGTCACGGTGATCAATTTGTCGGAAATACCTTCTTTCAAAAGGTTGTTCCTAGCTATTTCATTAGGTGCAAATAACAAGTCGCTAATGCGATCAGTCAAAATTCTGTTAATTTCTTCTGGCATTCGATAGTCAAAACTCCTCAGGCCTGCCTCAACATGGGCTACCGGAATATGTAATTTCTTTGCAGAAAGTGCCCCACCAAGTGTTGTGTTGGTGTCACCGTGAACAACCAGAAGAACTGGCTTATGCTGTAAGCAAATTTGTTCAACTCTCTCCATTACTTTCCCTGTCTGCACCGCATGACTACCAGAACCAACATTTAGGTGAAAATCAGGTGCTGGGAGTTGAAGGTCTTGCAAAATAGCAGCGTCCATTTCTGAAGTGTAGTGTTGATTTGAATGAATAAAAATGAAGTTGATTTGACGAAGTTGAGCCTCACGGATAACTGGTGCCATTTTTATTAGCTCTGGCCTTGTGCCAACCAACAAAGCAACTGGGCTGGATTGATTGTGTGAGGTGCTCTTTTTCATAATTTCACTCAGCATTAGTATTGTGAATGCCTTTGGACAGATCGGAGTAAAGTTTTTCTAGTTTTTTATACGCAACTTCAAAGCTGTAGTGTTGAAGGATTAACAGCCTTGCCCGTTTTCCCATCTTGGACAGCAAACCAGGTTTGCTTATGAGCTGAGTGATTGCCTCAGCAAATGCTTGCGGGTTTGGTTCAACAACGCTTCCCGCTTTTTCTTTTTCTGCTTCTGGAAAGTGGCATCCTGTTGAAATAAGCAACGGTAAACCTGAAGCGGCTGCTTCAAGAATGCCTAAAGAAAAACCTTCAGAATATGAAGGGTAAACAAAAAGATCAGTTGCAGCAAATAGTAACTCTTTTTCTTGACCAAAACAAGTGTCCATCAGAGTAATCATACTTTCTAACTTGCGACTGCGAATGTCGGCAATCAGTTGAGTTTTATATCCATCATCAGAACCTGCAATTATGACATGAATTTGTTTCTCTTTGAGCAAATCTACGGCTGCAACTAAGAGATCAAGTCCTTTGATCGAGTGGACTCTGCCTAAGTAAGAAATAATTGTCTTGTCCAGTGGTACACCCAACTGTTTGCGAGCTGATTTCTTTCCAAGTCGAGGCTTGTACTCATCGGTGTCTACCCCATGTCCCATTCTATATATGCGATTTTTGGTAATACCTTGTGATGCATAAGCCTCTAATTCATTGTCCGATGTTGCAATGAGCATACTAGCTTTTTTTAACATCCAAGAACCGACAATTTTTAGGTAGAAACGTTTAAATAAGCTCCTTTGTTCCAACCTTTTTGGCTCTAAACATCCATGAACACTGATGAGCAGCGGTTTATTAAATAACCAACACAGAAATGATACCCAGGTATTTTGTGGAGTATAAAAATCGTGTATGTGAACTACATCGGAGTGAAGAATTGCACGAACGGCTGGTACATAAAAACCTGGGGTGAAAAAAATGTTAAAGCGATATGCTAATGTATTTTGAATATTACGATAGTATCGAATTTGTAAGTTCTCGGTGCGAGCAATTCTAAGCTCTTCTGGCATTCTTTTCTTCTCGTCATAACTATCTGAGGTTAAAACCAAAACTTGGTGTCCCTGTGATCCCAAGTAGCGTGCTAAATCGTAGACAAGTTTAGCTGGCCCACCATATGCCCAAGCAGGATAAAAGTAGGGTACAACTTGAGTTATTCGCATATCATCTCGCTTGTTCCATTGTAGCGAACACGTCTGAAATTGTCTGAAGTGGAACGGAAAGTTTTTTACTGGAGTATGTGCTACTCAAACAAGCATTTCTCAGTCTCAGTTGAGCGCGTTGTTGACCAAAGAACTTAAGCAAGGTAACAGGTTTGGCAAGCTCTTGATTAAGGTTGCGAGCTCCAGCTAGAGAAATTGCAAAGTCATACGGACTGGTAGTGTCGGAGGGTGCTGCGTGAAAAATTCCAGAAGCCTTTTGTTGCAATGCGGCCAAAGTGTAGGCTGATATTTGACCAATATGAGTGGGTGTAATTCTTTGGTTTTTAACAACTGAAAATGGCATGCCTTTTCTCAGCTGTGACAGTAACATAGTTGAAAGTGACCGAGGATGAGTTCCATCATCATAGGCAATCGCCGCTCGCAATACCGTCGCCTGAGGAGCAAGAGTGAGTAACACTTCTTCTGCCTCTCGCTTCGTGTGACCATACCAACTAACAGGGCTAGTTGTATCAGATTCATTGTATAGTTTCTTTTTGCCACTAAACACGCATTCTGTAGAAAGCATCAGTATGTGTGCTGCTGAAGAGTTGGCATACTCAGCAAGAGTTCGTGTGGCCTCTACATTAAGTATCCAAGCTTTACTCGCCTTGCTTAAATGTCGATCGGCTTCACAGTTATCAATATGCGTGGCAGCAGCCAGGTGAAGTATGTAGTCAGGTTTAACTTTCTTAAGCACATCCTGTGTTGATTTTTTGTTTGTTAAGTCTACTGGAATTGACTGAGAAACGCGCTTGTTGGAACGTGTCTTGTGAAACAGGTCAATCAGCATATAGTGTTCTGCTAACGAATCAGCAATGGCCTCTCCTAAGAAACCAGATAATCCGGTAATCGCAAGTTTTTGTTTAATCATATGAAACGAATCAGTGCCTTATAGTAAAACCAAAGCCAAGGGTTCACTATATATTTCATTGCAGCTGAAAGAAATGGCTCAAATGTAATTGTTGCTGCCATATCTTTTAAAATTTGTTTATCACCGACAATTCTGATGTTCTGAATTCGTTCCCTTTTTTTCATTACATTCTGAATCATCCCGGTTAGTCCAATGTAGCTCTTCAGCTTCCCCTTGATAGTTCCAGTTTGAATAGCGAAGATTATGGTGCCAATTTCCATCAAGATTAAAACGGGGAGAATAAAAATTATTGTTTTTATGCTGTAGTTTTGCAGAATCATTGCTAACCTGTTGCGTTCATAAAAATAAACTTTAGTGTTTAGTTTTAGGTACGAGGGGTCTGGAACAAAAGTATAGTCATGGTATATTGTGCTCTCTGGTACAAACCACAGCGTATACCCTAGCAGTCTCGCACGCCAGCTCAGGTCACTATCTTCAAAATACAAAAAAAAATCCTTATCGAATAAATATGTTTTTTTAAAAAGTTCTTTGTTGAGCAAAACGCATGAGCCACTGATTGAAGTAAGTATGCCAGCTGGTGGGGGTGTTACTTTTTTGTAATCACGTATCCAATCGAAGCCCAAGTAGTGAGCAACCTTTCCTGTCAAGTTTAGGTGAGTTTGATCATGTAATAGATAAACAGCTGGCTGACATGCAGCGACATCACTCGTTGACAACATTCTCTCTACTAATGGTTGGATAAAGTTGGAGCTAACTACAGTATCAGGGTTGAGAACTAGGAGAAGTGATCCCTTAGCTTTTGTAGCAGCAAAATTGTTTCCTTCTGCGTAACCAAGATTCTTAGCCAACAAAAAGAGACGCACCTTTTTTTTGTACTTGAGTAAAATCTCAGGTGTGTTATCAGATGATCCATTATCAACAATAATAACTTCTTTTTTTTTATAACTCGTGGCAAGTACAGAATCGAGACAAGCCGCAATGTACTTCTCCGAGTTGTAGCTGACTATTAAAATAGAAATTTTTGGTTGATTTCTCATAGTTGGAACAGCTATGCATTTATAAGTACTTATTTTCTAAGTACCACTGACCAGTTAATGTAGCACCGCGCTCAAAGGATATAGA
Source organism: uncultured Pseudomonadales bacterium (assembly GCA_964494905.1). Lineage (GTDB taxonomy): Bacteria > Patescibacteriota > Microgenomatia > UBA1400 > PJMF01 > CAZBMX01. Next base: position 28,655 of record CAZBTU010000007.1, read on the forward strand.
TGGGTTATATTTCAGCTCACGCTTGGCTTTATCTATTTTATAGTAGTACGGAGTGGTCATTGTTTTTACCCTAGAAGGAAATATTGGTGGTTTGAATCCGAAAACACCCCCAGCAGCTTCAGCTCCATATCCTAATCCTAAGGCTAACCAAGTAGGAATTGCAATGTTTGGGACAGTTGCATTGATACTGGCTGCAACATGTCGAACTACATCTTTAAACATTGTCGGCGTGGCACCAGCTATGATGTAGTCGCCACTGACCCTTCTCGATTTAGCTGCCAAATACGTAGCACTAACTAAGTCCTTAACATACACGTAGTGCATTTTATTCATACCATCACCAACCATCAAAAATCGTTTCCGGAAAATAGCTCTGTATAAGGCTAAGGTCGGCCCTTTTTCTCTTGGTCCATACACACTAGCTGGTCGAATAATGACATAAGGTATACCAGTTTCCTGGTGTGCTTTCACAACTTCAAGCTCAGCCTCCCACTTAGATCTACCGTAGAAATTTGTATATGTTTTGGGGTGTGTTTCATCCCAGCCCTCAATTGGGCCGATTGCGGCAGGCAGACCATATACACCAATGGTACTATACGAGACGAACTTTTTAATTTTTTTTGATTTGCATGCGTTGAGAAGAGTTCTAGTTCCGATAACGTTAATGCTTTGATACTCGTTGTATGTCTTTCCATCAAAATCGATTTTGGCCGCCAAGTGGTAAACTGTATCAATACCTTTTGCGGCATGTGAAACCGCTGCACTATTACGCACATCCCCTCTGGTTATTGAGAAAGGTAGATTCGGTAAGTTAGCTAGTGATTCACCTCTCGGAATGAGCAATGAAAGCTGTTGGGGTTTGCAACCCTTTTCAAGTAACAGATCAACAAGATGACTTCCAATAAAACCGGCTGCTCCAGTAATTAGTACTCTGGCACTCATGGCGATCTTTGCTCTGTGCTTACTTTTGTTTGCTTAAATTTAAGTTTAAGCCCATAATATATGATTACATAAACAGCTCGGAGAGCGTCTTTCAAACCAATTTTTTTACCCTCATCATATGTTCTTCCGTGATAAGAAATCCCAACTTCATACATCCTAACTTTTTGGGCAGCAAGTTTAGCCGTTAACTCTGGTTCGATGCCAAAGCCGTTTTCTTCTAGTTGCATCGATTGAATTATCGTGCGACGAAAAACCTTATATCCTGTCTCCATATCGGTCAAGTTGAGGTTGTTAAATAAGTTGGAAAGAAAGGTTAAACAAATATTTGCTAAGTAATGCCAGAAAAAAACTACTCTGTGTGGGTCAGATCCAACAAATCTGGAGCCATAGACAACGTCTGCTCTTCCATCAATGATAGGTTTAATCAATTTTTGATAATCTTGCGGGTCATATTCTAAATCTGCGTCCTGTATGAGTACTATCTGTCCTTTGGCAGCAGAAATACCTGCGCGTAGTGCTGCCCCTTTTCCCTGATTTATTGGGTTGCGAATCAGTGTAGAAATATGATTTTTTATCTGCTGCAGTTTCTCTGGTGTGCCGTCAGTCGAGCCGTCATCAACAACTATCAATTCAAGTGATTTAATTGAACATTCTCGTACTGCTCTTACAACACGCTCAATCGTCTCACGCTCATTGAAAACTGGTATAACCACTGTCAAAAGTGGGGACGACTCAGTTCGTTTTCGAAGCATGAATTGCTCGCTTTCTAACAAGTTCCTCGATCTTTTTACTACTATCTTTTTGATTAAAATAACTCAAAAAAACCACTACGCTCAGAACCATGAGGGCTGCGACAATTAGTAGGTCGAAAACTCTAGCAAAATGCAGCAAGTCACTTATTCCCAACAGCAAATCAGGGAATAATGCGATAACAATAAAAAACGTCCATAATGAATACCAGAAACTGGCTTCTGTTTGGGAAAAAGTCTTTTTTTTACTATGCACTGATACCACATACAACATGAACAGAGCAAAGAGAACAGACCCAACCTGAAAAACACTCATAATGAAAACCTCCATGAGGCAATTTTCAATAACACATTCAAAGTGTCAAGGAATGTCATTCCTCTATCAAAATCATGATAAATAGTTCTAACAGTCAAGGTTTTGAATGGAATCTTATTCCTTGCAGTGCGAGCAGCTATCTCTGTTTCAACTGCATAGTCTCTTGACTCCCAGGCCAACCGTTCATAAGCAGTTTTTTTCATAGCTTTGTAACCACAGGGTATATCAGGAATATAGTACCCAAACAAGAGCCAAATAAGCACGGATGCTACTCTATTGAAGATGCTGCGCAGTAATGGCATCTGGGTAGAAAACACTCTGACCCCGAACACTACGTCCCATGACTTCAACGCTTCATAAAACCGAGGAAGCTCAGAAGGGTCGTGTTGCAAGTCACTATCAAGAAAGATAACTGCTTTGGCAGCTAGATGATGAAATGCGTACTCACAGCCGGTCTTAAGTGCTGCACCCTTACCCAAGTTAATCTCGTGCTCGACAACAACAGGAGCATGCTTACCAGCCAAAATCCCGGTTGCATCACTCGAACCATCACTGACAACAATAATGTTGTCGGTATAGGTCAGCACTTCCCTCAATACATTCTCAATGTACTTTTCTTCATTATAGGCGGGAATCAGTACCCAAATGTCTGATGGTGAAATGAGCTGTTTTTTTTTGATTGATTTTCGTTTGGACTTGAACATTAAACTGTTTCGTCTTGGTTCCACCTGTTGAGAAAGTACTCTACAGTTTGTTTGAGTCCGTCGTCAAGTGAAACTTGTGCTGACCACCCGAGCTCTTCTCTTGCTTTTGCAGCATTGGCTATTAAGACTAAGGGGTCACCAGGTCTTGAGGGATGATGTTTTATCACCGCGGACTTGTCGATAAGTGCTTCGATTGAATGTACTAAATCAATGACAGCGCATGGTTGCTCAGCTGAGAGATTGAAGTAACTGTAGCGAGAAGGTTGCCTTGCGGCATATTCAAGTGCCTTGAGGTGAGCCGAGACGATATCAGTCACAAATACAAAATCTCGTTTGTGTTCACCTGATCCCCAGACTGTAACAGGTTCGCCCTTATAAATTTGCTTAATGAAGCGAGGAATAGCATGTGTCTCAGGTATGTGATGTTCCTCTGGACCATATAAATTAAAGTAACGCAAAGCTACTGCCGACAAACCAGCTGTGTGCACATAAGAGTTTACTAGACCTTCCATTGCAAGTTTGCTAACGCCGTATGGGTTAATCGGCAAGGTTCTGTCATCTTCATAAATTGGTGACCGGTTTGGTTCTCCATAGACTGCAGCACTTGAAGAAAAAATAATGATAGGAACATTATTTTTTTTCATGGCCTCCAGAACGGTCAAAGTTCCCAGTACATTGTGATCAAGGTACTTGAGTGGATTTGTGACAGACTCTCCTGCTTCAATCTTTGCTGCTAGATGAAAAATGGCATCAGCACCCACGGTTTCTTTGTGCATTGCAGCTTGATCTCTGACATCGGCAAAAACGGTTGGAAATTCAGGGTTCTCAACCAAATCGAGTACTTTGACCTCGTGCCCTTCAGTTGCTAGTGATCGACAGAGGTGCTTACCCAAAAAGCCAGCTCCTCCTGTTACTAAAATTTTCATTTGTTCCCACCTTTTTTTATGCGACCCAGTAGCCTTGTACAAACAATATAGTATTAAAAACCAAGACTATTGTCGAGCAGACAAACCACACAAACTTGATTCTGGGGTATCTTTGGACAAAGTGACTCAGTGCCCAAATTGCTGGCAAACAAACTAGAACATATCGAGGCATACTGGATAAAGTGCCAGTGATGGTGGGTAATAAAAAAGCGGGTATTGCAAAAATTAACTGATAACGAGGAATTGCTCGTGTCCACCAACCGTAAATAAGACAGGAACCAATCAGAAGGGTGAGTACCAGTTCTTGTAGACTAGCATAGTAGATTAAATCAAATGTGGGGTAATACAATAAAATTTTAAGATATCGCACTAATACTTGTGGCAATAGAATCAGTGATTCTTGTCTCCCTCCTCCAAATTCTGCTTGAACAGAAAAAAACAGTAATGGGTCACGAAAAACAACCCATAGGTAAAGCATGTAGCCTGCCAAACCACTGCTAGATACACCAATGAGTGTAACCAAGTGCAACCACTTTCCTTTAACAATAGGCAGTAAATGTTCCTTAAGATTTTCGATGCGTGGCACTGTTGTGTCAGTACCAAAGAGGTAAGCCCAAAGTAGAGCGAACACCAAAAATACTCCAACAATTTTTGTTGCAGTTGCCAATGCAATTAGACAAGCTGCTTGTATCCATCTTTTTTTTTCGACAGATCTAAAAATTAGCACCAGAAGCAAAAAAAACAATGCTTCGGTATACAGCGCAAAAAAGAAAAAACTTGTTGGAAAAAGCAGTAAGGCATAGATGATGCTCCGAGCTAAAATAGCGTCATCAGTTTTCATTTCTAAGTGGTTCCACCAAAGAAGTAGCCCCACTCCAAAAAATACGCAGTTGAGTAAAATTCCCGAGACAATAGTCACTGAGCTTACTTGTAAACTAGCCCAGAGTAGTAATGGGAAAAGTGGAAAAAATGCCTGGATGAGGCCGGTGCCATGGTATCCTTTATTCGCAATCGTCAAATAGTGAACGCCATCAAAGTTAGCCCAAGAGTAAACCCACCTAGGAAGCTGTGTGCGAGCCAGCAGTGTATCTGCATATGGAAATGAAGGGTCGTATTCAATAAAAGCATCTGCGAAGACAGCAAGTGCTGTAAGCGATATTAGCCACAAAACAATAAGCATGATTCTGCTTGGTATCAAGATGCTTTTTATAGATAAGTTAAGCTTCATGCCACTTCCATTTCACAACTACAAGTGCAAAGAAAAAAAGCCACACTGCACAAAACAGGCTGACAACGTTTCCTATTCTTCGCGCTACAGTTTTTTGAGTAAATTTAGTCTCAATCGAATGCACCCCTTGCCCTTGCAAGGTGAAAGCAATTCTGCCACCGACATCAGGGTTGTCTATGTATGTTGTAGCCAACCCGTTTACTTTCGTTTGCCATCCGGGAAAATTGGTGGTCGGCTCGATTACAGTTACAGGTTCATTTGTCGGTACCGTAACGGCATATTTTCTAAAGCTGCCATTCCAACTATCAATTTGGTAAGTAGTGTACTCATCTGTGATAGTTGGTTTACGTGAGTTGTCACCGATGTTCTCGTATGTAAACGATCGAGGGAGGTTTTCATTTTGAGTGCTTGTGCTCATGGGAAACTGATCGTAGTAAAGATTCGGTTGATGCAGATACTCGATGGGAGTAAGACTCGTAAAATAGACCCATGAGAATAATGCTACTACCGAAAAAATGAGTTTTGTCCATTTACCAGTCGACTCAAACAGATATCCAAGTGGCACAAGTGAGGACAACGGCAAAATTAGGGCTAGTCTCCAAGGGAATTGAATGAAACGAAATCCTGGCATGATGAGCCAAAAATATTGACTGGCTGCCAATTGTAGACAAATAAAAAAGAGACTGCAGAACCAAAAGAACAGTAAAAGCGCGTTGTTACTCCCGAACAGGCTTAGCTTTCTTCTTCTGACCCAGAGAACTGGGACAATAAAGAGTGTCAGCCATGGAAACATACCCAATTGGAACGGTAGTGAGTCAACACTTCCAGGGTAAGAAAATCCAAAGATATTCTCAGCAATAAAAAGTTGTTTGAGTGTAGGGAAATGAAATATAAAGTCCTTAGTGTTTGATGCTTGAGATAAAACAGTAGAGCTCGATTCTGCCAGTGCTGGTAACCAAAACCATGCCACTAAGCCGGTGCTACTCGCAAGAGAAAAAAAGAAGAGTTTATAAGAAATGGTCTGACTTTTAGCTGATAATTTTCGTACAAAAAAGTACGCGAGCACTACAGGCGTAGTCCAGAAAACAGTCACATTGTGAGATAAGAAAAACGCTGCCCAAGCAATACTGCCTAACAATAGATACCGATGTCCGCCAATGCGCTTGTCTATGAGCAAGAATAAGTGTGGAAGCAAACCATAGGCCATTATTTCACCCAAGCTTCCCCTGTACACAATCGCTGTTACCAAAAATGGACTGCCAAGCCAAATAAGCAATGCCATGAACCGTGTTGCACGAGAAAAATCCAGTACCTTTAACCATTGCCACAAGCTGATTGCACCAAGTGACAAAACACAAAAAACAATAATTTTAAATGTAGTTTGGTATGAAAATCCAAGAACACTCAGCGGCAAGGAAAGAATGTTTGCTAATGGATAATTGAAGTTGAGTACTGGATATCCATAGCCGTTCATTAGGTTTGGAGCGAACCTGGGAGGAAACTGTCCTTGTCTTATTGCAATTTTATAGTTTGCAAACCTCGCCAGGTGATTTTCTCCATCATGGGTGTATGGGAAACCTGAATGCATGTAGACTCGCAAAGAAATTAGCACCAAAATGGCGATAGGTAGCCAGTGCCAATATTGAAGACTTCGTCTCAACGCCGACATACTTTTTTATAAACCTCTACTGTTTCTTTTGCTGTTTTTGTCCAACTATAGTGGTCAGCCCATTGTGCTGCAGCGCGAGTCATCTGGATTCTCTTAGTTTTTGACCAATCCATTACCTCACGAACTCCCCCTGCAATTGCTTCAGCATCGGGTTGTACGTATATGGCATGTTCACCGGCCACCTCAGGAAGCGATGAAAGTGGCGTAGAAACTACGGGCGTTCTACACTTCATTGCCTCCAGAATTGGCAAGCCAAAGCCTTCATAAAGAGAAGGTTGAATATAAGCGATCGCTCCACTGTAGAGCGCAGATAGTTGTTGAATTTGATCCTGAAGAATGGTCGTAACGAAGTGAACTCTTTCAGCAACACCTGATAGTGCAAGTTGTACTTCAATCCACTGCCACTCAGGGATGGGCTGTGAAAAGAAATTTTTCCCGACGCAAACAAGGTGCACTGAATCGGGAAGGAATTTGACGGCTTTAATTAACTGTGGAATGTTTTTATTGTAATTAATATCGCCAACGTACAAAACGTACTCACACGGAAGATTATTGCTCTTAATTGTCTCTTTGACCTCTTCTGGTGAAGATTGTTTAAATCCCGGGTGTGCAGCCAGACTAATAACAGATACCTTGTCTTCAGAGCACCCCAGACTTGCAACTATGTCAGTTTTTGAGCTCAGTGAGTCCGTGATAATGGCTGAGACTGTTTTCAAGGCTAAGAGCTGGCGTCTAAACATAATGCTCCCTTTTTTGCCCCTTGGATAATATTGAGGGAACTTCAATGGAATTACATCATGTATGGTTACAACTCCAGGTGTAATAAAATGAAAAGGTAATGTTGGAAAAAACAAATCAAAAAACGGGTAGTGAATGATGTCTGGTTTTTCTCTTCTTTGCGTTAGATGGTCGGAAACAGGTTTGATGAGCTCGATATCAGGTAGCTGCTCCAGTTCGGAAACTAGTAAACGAGTATAGGATCCGACTCCCCTATGTGCGTTTCCAGAAGCTAGTTGTCGAACATCAACCATAACATTCATATTGTTACCTCGACCTCGTCTGCCTTAGTTCCCAATACTTGAGGTACACCATCTGATGAAAAATGCCACTCATAAGAGCAAAGACAAAACCAGGGAATCCATCAAGTAGTCCTTTATGACGGAAATATAGTAAAAAAAATGTATAAATTGGTTTTAGGAATAGATAGTTAATAAACAATAAAAAATTGGGGTTCGAGTGCTCTTTTGCAAGTGCTTCTGCAGACAACGACGTATATGCGTTCCACTTTCTCAAGTAGTCACCAAATGTTTTGTTACTGTAGTGAATAAGATGCCCTTCTGCGAATCCTGTTTTTCCGTTCACATCCATCTGTTCATGTACATCCTTCTGAGGAAGACTCGCATATCCGTTTACGTACAGACGAATAACAGCGTCAGGATACTGTCCGCCCTTCCTCATAAAAGTCCCTAGGAAAAAGTTATTTCTCTTGATCCACCAGGCAACGGGTTGAGTTTTCACGTCATATTCACCGTTGATGAAAGTCTCTTTTAATTTAAGAAGAAATGCATGTAGTTCGTCATCAACAATCTCGTCAGCATCAAGTTGTAGGATCAATTTTCCGGCAACATTGTCCATGGCAAGTTGTTTATTAATATGAAAAATCGGTTTGTTATCTGTAATAATAACTCGTGCACCGGCCTTACGTGCAAGCTCAACAGTCTCATCAGTGGAGCTTCCATCCACTATCACTATTTCGTCAGCCAATGTTCGTACTGAGTTTAAACATTCAACAATATTCTGCTCTTCGTTATATGTTGCTAATGCAACAGACAAGATAGTGCTACTTTTTTTTGATTTGTTTTTTTGCATTGTTGTAATCTATTTTACTCTACTTTGAAATGACCCAACCACTGTCAAGTCGATTCAGTAGGATGGTTTCGTCTCTTGGATCACTGGCACGGCTAATAAAATGAAACCTGCCAACACGCTCACCATAACGAAAACCGAAAGAGTTAGCATCTTGTCGAATGATCGTATCGAAGTATTCTTTAGCAGAAATTTGTAAGTACCAGCTAGTAAGTATGTACCAAGTGCCGTCAGGATCAACAACAGCGATGGGTTCCTCTGGATTATTCTCTGATACTTGCATAATAGCCTGGTCAAAACCAACTGGCAGTTGGATAGGTTGACGAAGTGGAAAAATAAAAAAATAATCGTATAAATACAAAAATGTAGCCAAACAAATGGTTAATAAAAATATAGGACTTGCACTCCTCGCTAATAAGTTCTTTGAAAACGAAGTTCTTATCAAGTGAAAAGCATAATCGTAACCAATAGCAGCATTCACTACCAAAAAAAAGAAAAATAGAAGGCTTCTTGTAGCGTGAGGCGCATCGACAGTGACAATTGCTGGTAAGACACCAACCGCTAGAAGATAGATCAGGACTGTATGCATCTCGCTTGTATCCTGGAGGCCATTACGAACGAATGATTGCCATGGTGTTCGCAGTATTTTTTTAATAGAAGTGAGTGTAGAGATTATTACCCCACAAATAGCCAACATGTACAGTGGAATAGTAAGGTGTGCGTGTTGTGGCAAAGCGTGCCATGGGTGTGTACCTCCTCTGAAGATCAAAAAATTTGGAGTAAATGACTTGACAAGTGCCACACCCATTACATTCAGATAGTACGCATACGGGTGTGAAAAGACGCGAAGGAAGGCTGGAGCATCAGAGAGAAATAATGTTGACTGTTCACGATGATACTCATCTCGAAAGATTGTGATGGCACTTTTCTGGCCAGTCAAAGCACTTAACTTGCTGAACAACAAAAGAAAAACTATTGACAGTAGTACGACGGGGAGAATCCATTTTTTTATTTGCAAGAACCCCCTTTGTAAAGGAAGCAACACAACAAGGGTAGGGATCAACAATAACGGCGTATTGTAAGTGAGTGCAGCAAGTAGTGCAAAAATAGTGGCTAAGGCGTCAAATAGAAATCTGTTTTTTGTTCGAGCAAACAATAATGAAATAGAGCATAAGAAAAGAAGCAGCCCGAGAAGTGCTTCAAATGCTATCCTTGAGTAAAATATAAAAACAGGTGTGAGTACCATGAACATACAACCAATAAGTTGGGTTTGTTTGCCGTAGCCAAGCCGACGGAGCCACCATAATACAAAGAGTGGAAGAGTTGAGCCTGCAAGTGCGGCAGGCAAACGGACCGCCCAATCTGATAGCGGTAAAAAAGTAAAAAGTGATGAAAGTAAAGCTGGATAGCCAATTAGCTTGTAATCACCGAATGATTGAAGTGCAAGTGGCCAACGTCTGCCCCACTCGTCCATACCGGTTTTGGCTAACAAATAGCCGTTGTATGCATTCGCTGCTTCGTCAGGGTTGAGAGTCTTGGGCAGGCTCCCAAGTTGCCAGAATCTTAATAAACCTCCAAGCAATAATAATGATGAAACAATAATTAAATATGTGTTACGGTTCATAATAGAGTGCCTTGTAACTGAAGGTGGGGTCAGTCGTTTGTATGGTAAAGACTGTTGTTGGTGCGTGATTTGATAGGGAAGCAATATGATCTGCTAAAAACGTGTTTGCTACTATTACAACTGGATCAGTCAGCTCATTCAGGTCTTCCGACTGTACATCATGAATAGAAATGCGACCTATGACCTTTGGCAACGGCCCGCCTGTTTTGATCGATTCCTGAATAACTCGTGTATCTAACGAAGTAAATGCGTATAACCAAAGCCACAATCGTCGCTCATAATCTGGTATCCAGACCGCTTTTGTTTGTGACTGTTCGTAAACAATTTGTGCCAATGCTGTATACCCATGCTGCCATGACTGTGACGATGTCTTTGGGTACACTTGCAAGTAGTAATGCCAGTATTGGATGCACTCAAAAATAAGTACAAAAAAGAACAAAAGCACAACTGTAGCCTGCAAGGCTTTTGTTTTTCTCTGAAGCCATGTTGCTAGAGCTGCAAAACCGATGCCTATGCTAATAGTAATAGGTAAAACTGCATTGAGGCTGCGAAGTGCGTGTGGTGTCTCTAAAGGAATTGAAGCAGGTAACAGAGCAGCAAACCACCAACCACCCAAAACTAAAGCCAAAGCTTTGTTGTTACTAAAGAGCCATAACCAGCCAGCAACGAGACCAGGAGCCATGGTAAGCAACAAGAGTCCGTGTTTTGTTGTCCCATGACGAAGGTTCTGATCACCTTCAAAAAATAAGTAGGTTGGGCTCAAGTGCTTTGCAATGCTTGTCAAAAAAAACTTACCTTGTAGTACTCTGCGATGAAACAAAGTTTTGCTCTGAAAGCTGTTTCCCATTGATGCAGCTAGTGAATTTGATTCTTCGACAAATGGTGCCAGTTCAAGCAATGAAGAGGTGGACAATCTGAAACCATTGCTTTGCTCGTAGAGTGGACTAGTGAGGAGAGGAACAAGCGAGAGAAGAATGACTGCTGAAGCAATGAAAAATAGAGATACATTCCTTGGGACCACCGTATTGAGCTTCTCATACCTATATATAAAGTTGGTCACCAATATGATGAGTGGAAACAGTATGGGAAGTACAACACGAATAGAAAAATAGGTATACATCGCCAACGCAGCAAGTAATCCACTTACCAACGCTAGCACAACAAGTTTCCTTTTTGAGTAGTTTATAGGTTTTTTTCTTAGTCCAATGAGTAAAACATAAACAGCTGTGCCCAACAAAAACTGTGCAAAATATGCTTCAAATCCACTTCTAGAAAAATGAACACCCCAAGGAATAATTGCAGCAGTGCCCATACTAAAAAAAAGCGCGAGCCTTTTAAATTGTTTTGTAACTGTTGGTGCAAGTAAATCCAATAATTCCACCGAAAGCAGGCCTGCTAACAGGACACTACCAACACCAGCTAAAATATTTCCAAATCTAACAGCAAAAACTGTCACACCAAAAAATTGCGAAAAAAATGTCGTTAGCCAAATATAAACCGGCATTTTGTAGTCCCCATAGGAAATGAACATTGGTTGGAACCATGCATTGCTATGAAGATCACGACCAGTCTCGAGAATCATTCGTGCCTCGGCAAGTATGGCCACTTCATCCCAGTAGGGTGCAACAGGCACAACATTTGCTCTATAAAGCCGAATGATCAATGAAAAAAACAGAATAGCAGTAAGCACACCAACACGAATCATGCTTTGCTTCATATATTGAGATAATAATACCATGCACAGAGTGGACACTCCCAGACCATCAACTCATCCCATTCCTAAACAGAAATTTACTGTTTATAATTGCATCTATTGTAGAGCACCCACATAGAATGTGAAGGTCAATCTGAAATCTCAAAAGCCCAAGCAGAAATGGTTACTCGAGCAGGCAATAATCACGCTGCAAAAGTCTCATTTGCCAGCCATCCTCCTCTTATTTGCGTTCTGTGTTTTTGCACTGACATATCTCTTCCATTCAGGTTTGTGGACAGCACATGACATCTGGCATAACGTGGCAAGACTGTATCACTACAGCCAAGCGCTCTCCGAAGGTAGAGTGCTCCCACACTGGATTAGTACACTTGCCCAAGGCCACGGCTATCCTCTCTTCTACTTTTCATACCACACGCCTTGGTTTATAGGTGGCCCACTTGTGCTCTTAGGTCTTTCGGTTGAGTCAGCCATAAAGGCCGTGTTTTTAATCAGCTACTGTCTTGCTGGGTTTGGAATGTACTTACTCACACACTACAAGACAAAAAATAAAATAGCCGCTTTCACAGCGGCACTGTTATACACCTGGGCACCATATCACTTCCTGACTATCTTTGTTAGCGCTGCCATTGGCACAGCGGTTCAATTCGCTCTCTTTCCTTTTATTCTTTTGGGTATTCTTTTACTTAACGAATCATCTCCCCGAAACGGTTTAATACTCACTGCAGTAACCATGGCATTGAGTATTTTGGCTCATCTGATGACATTTGTTTTCCTCTTTCCTTTCGTACTTGGGTTTTTCCTGGTACAACTTATCTCTCAACACACTTTGAGTATTCATCAGACATCTTCAGTTGCGGCGAAAATGACTCTATCTAAACTGACAACCCACACCATATTGTTTATGGTGAGCATAATTGTAGGAGTAGGTTTAGCAGCATATTACCTGTTGCCCTTAGTTTCACTATTATCACAGATCAAAGCAAATGAAGCTGGCAATGGTTTTTCCGAGATTTATCTCAGCAACTTTGCAACCTTGAAACAACTCATTTACTCAAGATGGGGGTACGGTCCGATAATTAGCAATGCTAAAGACGGTGAAATATCGCTGCAAGTTGGAGTTGCACAATGGTTAGCTGTAGTTGGTGCATCCGGTTTATTGTTACTTCAGCCAATTCTCAAAAAGTTTCTTTCAGTTTTAAAACTCACCAAAGAAAAATTCTTATTTATTTCTGGAATTTTGTTGCTCTTCTTCATCGCAATAGTTGCTATGATTGATCTCTCAAAACCCATTTGGAAACTGGCTGTTTCTGTAACAACATTAGATTATCCGTTCAGATTGTTACTAGTCACGGTCATGTTTGGATCACTGCTTGCTGGATTGATCGTTGCTCAACTGAGTAATTGGAACAAAAAAATCGCTGCTGTTGTTGCAGTAAGCTTGGTCATGGTTGCAATATATACAAATCGCAACCACAGAAGAGTTAATCTCTATACTGAGATCCCGCTTGATTTGTATGTCAGAAGCGAGGTAACGACAAACACCTACCATGAATACCTACCCAAAAGTGCCAGCTCTGAGTTGCTCAAAGAAGAACAAGGGCCTTTCGTAATTGGCCACATTGAGAACACCCAGGTTATCGATCGTGTCAGTGATGGTTTCACTGTATCATTTGATGCATCTGAGGCTGCTCAAGTTTCACTTCGACAATTTGATTTTCCTGGACAAATAGTTACAGTTAATAATGAAAAAATTTTGCACTCAACTGACGACCTAGGGAGAATTTCATTTCCAGTTGATGCTGGCCATTCTCTCGTCACCGTACGTGCACACGATACAAAAATAAGTTTGCTTGGCAAGTTTATAACTGGCACGTCTATAGCACTTCTCGTAGGATCAGCTTACTTTTGGAGAAAACGAATATGAAGAAAAAGATTGTTGCAGTAATGCCAGCGTACAATGCTGCTCAAACGGTTGAAAAAACAGTTAGAGATATTCCACCAAAGGTTGTTGATGAAATCATTTTAGTAGACGACAACAGTCAAGACACAACTATAAAGGTCGCCGAGAGACTGGGACTCACCGTTTTTTCACATCCACAAAATAGAGGGTATGGGGGCAATCAAAAAACGTGTTACACGATGGCGTTATCAAAAGGAGCTGACATTGTTGTGATGATTCATCCAGACTATCAGTATGACAGCACACTTACCGCTGATATGGTTAAGCCAATAGCTGATGGTCGATTTGACGTAATGCTTGGAAGTAGAATCCGCACTAGAAAAGAAGCATTGGCAGGAGGTATGCCACTCTATAAATACCTTGGAAATCGGTTTTTAACTTTATTAGAAAATTTTATTCTTGGTCAGAACTTATCCGAGTATCACACTGGTTTCAGAGCTTTTAGCGCTGAGACATTACGCAAATTGCCCTTTCACCGCTACTCAGATGATTTTGTGTTCGACTCACAGATTCTGTTTGGTGCTGTTGCTATCGATGCTCGAATAGGTGAAGTTGCTGTACCAGTTAGATACTTTCCCGAAGCGTCTTCAATCAATTTCGTCCGTTCCTCAATCTATGGGCTCTCAATCCTTAGGGATCTGTTGTTGTTTTTTTTGACTGGTGGAAAAACGTTTGTTTAGTAAAACCTAGAACTGATATACATAATTAATCTTAATGGCAATCCGCCGCTTCAGTTCGGTAAACAGAGACATAGGTGTGAACACCATTTGCAGACTTACCGCTGTACACAACCTCTGCATCATATTGTTCATTTGTAAC
>CAZBTU010000008.1:0-36856 GCA_964494905.1 uncultured Pseudomonadales bacterium
AACGAACTGGGTTTGAGTGAACCACTTCTCGATGGTTGGATCGATAAGATGATGGCAATGGCAGAAGATCAATCACTCACCCTGAGACGACTGCACACAGTTGATTTACTTTTTGGTGATTCGAACCAAATAGTGCATGAGTTGTGCACCCAAGTTTTTGCAATCTTAGATGGGTTGAAAAATAGAAGAATTGATCACGGTCACCCTCACTTACTCAACTTCACTGTAGAGTTTATTGATCGCAATTACTTGACAGGGCATCTTCAGCAAAGTTGGACAGTTGCCTTTCGAGACGGTAACATAGAGATGCAGTTACCAACAATAAACAACATTCCTTGGTCAAGCAAGGACTTCACGTTTGATATCGAGCTAGCTCAGACAGATCCCGAAAAATGGTGGCCAGTTGTGAGAGTCATTGACTTTGATATGGCTACACGGGTGTAGTCAACGACAAACCTCTGTTACTATTGGATACATGGAATATTTTTTTGTAGCGCTAGTAGTCATGTGTTTACAGGCAGATGTTTTGTCCAACCAAAACTATTTAAAAAAGAAGCAGGGGTGATGAGCGTAAGCGCAAAGACACTTTCACTCGCTGTTTTACTAGGCACTGGTGTTTTTTTTCTTGGTCTGACAGTGATGACTAGCTTCCTAAATTTGTTACCTCAGGGAGTCGCTACAGAACACTTATCTCAGGGGATCGGTACTGCGGGTACCCAAATACAGGCTGTGTTACCACAACCGTCTGCCACGCCAAGTCTGCGCGAGCAGGCGCGAATTGTCCGTGTGGTAGACGGAGATACAGTTGAGCTTGAAGGTGGGAAAATTTTACGGTACATCGGTATTGATACTCCAGAAACTAAGCACCCAGGGAAGCAAGTGGAGTGCTATGGTCAGGAAGCGTACAAAAAAAACGTGTCCTTGGTTGGTGGTCGGATGGTTGAGCTTGAAAAGGATCTGAGCGAAGTTGATCGGTATGGTCGCTTACTTCGCTATGTCTATGTTGATGGAAGTATGGTCAATGAGGTCTTGGTTCGGGATGGATTTGCGCAGGCTGTATCTTTTCCACCCGATGTTGTTTATCAAGAAAAACTAAGAAGTGCCGAACAAAAAGCTAGACAGGCAAAGCTTGGCCTTTGGGGAACGCAGTGTGCAGATGCACCGGAAGAATCGCAGCAGGCTGTAGAGGAGGAGCAAGTGTCTCCCCCAGTATTAGGAACATACCAGAACGCTGATTGTCTGTACAGCTGCCTGCATCCTGATAAAGATTGCTCTGACTTTGTTACGCAAGCCCAGGCTCAAGTTTTTTTCCTGTGTTGTGGTTTCTCAGCAACGAATGATCCTATGCGCATAGATGGAGCAAACGGAGTAGGTAATGGGCAGGCGTGTGAATCACTACGTTAGTCCAGCATCGACCAAGCAGGTATCACTGAAGAGTCGAGGAATGATGATGCAGGTGGAATTACTTAAGGTGAGCAGAAAATTCAGTAATATCTCCACCCACCCACTGAGCAAGAGGCTGACCATTAGCATCAATCTGTACAAAGGTGTGCTGGGTGACGACGTTATACCGTCGCTTTTGTTCCGATGCTTGGTCATAATTTAGACGTAAAATTGTTACTCCTGGAGGTACTTGCACAACTTCGTCTTGAAGTTCGAGATCAAGCGACGTACAGGTCGAGCACCATGGTGCCCAAAAATATAACACAACTTTACCATTCGCATGTGCTACTTGTTCTCGGTCAGCTGAATAAACAAAGTAGTTTGGGGCGAGCTGTACATCAGCGTTTGCAGCTTGATCCTGGACATTTGCTGCCTCACTCACACAAGTGAAAGCAGAAATGCCTTGGCAGAAGCGGAAAAAAATTACTGAGAAACTTGCTACTACTAACAACACAAGCCAAAAAGTTTTTTTATATACAAATAAACTTGCAAGAGAATGTTGATGTTCAGTGTTCATGAATCCTTTTGTCACATCATTTTTTGTGAATTGAAGCAACTAGTGCAGCTGAAAGATTATAACAAAGTACCATGCCTATAAACTACTCTCATCCACCTAGCTCTTTGTTTATAAGCTGGTGTACCTCACTCCAGTCATTACTTCCAGCTTTTGGAATTAGGATGTACTGTCCATTATCTGAGGTGCTGTTCTTAAGTACATTGTCAGGGCTGAGGATGACTCGTTTCGTTGTGAATGCGTCGGCACTGTCTAGGGCTGGAGCAATGTACTGTGCAGTCTCAAGTCCTAGATTTGTTGATATGTTTTTCGTTAACAACTCATAGAACTCGGGAATTTTGGTTAACACTTCAAGACTGAATAAGCGATCTCGAACAGCGAGTAGCAGGTCATGTTGTCTCTTGCTTCTCGAGAAGTCACCGCCACTGGAACCGTGACGAGAACGGACATACTTGAGCGCATCCCCTCCTTCCATGATCATAGTGCCAGATGGAAACTTAAGGTGCTCATAGCGGCAAGGGAACTGTTTCTCAAGTTCAAAACCAGAGTACCGTGCAGTCATCTCAGCAATTTCATTCGGCGTGTATCCACACGGTTCTAGTTCCTTTCCTCGAATTGGATACCAGGCATCCTCAAAAGGTTCAGTTACTACTACCTCTAGTCCGTCAAGTGTTTCTCCAACGAGCCGCTCAAAGCCTACAAAGTCAACTGCTGCAAAATAAGGCACATCCAAGCCAGTCACAACTTCAGCCATTGCTGCGGCTACTGGTCCACCGCTGACCACAGGTTTTGATTTGTCTGAGCCGAGAGCAAAAGCGGTGTTTACTTTGCCGGCTGTGCCATTGGGCAGTGCAACCCATAAATCACGTGGAATGGAAATAACTGTTACGCTGGATTTGGCAAAATCAATATGGACAAGCTGGATAACGTCACTCAGGTATCCACCCTGATGTCCGGGACCACCATATCCAAGCAGTACAATTGCGAGTGAGGTCAAGTCAGTTGGGGTGGCCGGTTCTTCTGTGCTAACTTCACCAAGGACAGCTGCTTCATTTGTTGCTGGCAGTGTTGCACTGTCGGTGCGGCCATACATTACCGTGATGCAAGTTGCCGCAACCAGTGATACCAACCCTAATATCGAGAAGAAAATCAGCTTCTTTTTGTTACTCGCTTGGTTTGGTATTGTTTCGTTCTCGATCATGTTTCGTCTATTTGAATGCTGGCTCTGGAGAGTGTTGTTTTGATGAGTAAATGAGTGAAAGATACGACCCAAGTCCGATGAGGATTGCACTGACAAGGATTGGGGTTGTTACCGATTCACCCAAAAGCAGTCCCCCGAACAAGGCTGCTACTAAGGGGTTAAGGTAGAGCGCCGAACTGACGGTGACAGCAGAAACTTTGCTCAGTGCCCATTGATAGAGAAAGAACATCCCTATCGAGTTTACTACAATCAAGAAAAGCATGCTTAGTATTGCTGAACTAGAAATAGTCTGTAGAAATGCGCTCTCTCCCAATAGACTGGGCAGTGTGAGCGGTGCTACCAGCAAGGTGGTTACAACTGAGTTTGTTGTTAGCTGTTGAAGTGGAGAGAAATTATTTGTGTAGTGTTTTGAGTATGTTAGATACGTGCCCCAAGAAAAAGCCGCGAGTGACACCAGTAAATTTCCTGCGAAACTTCCCATTTCTAGTGAGCGTGAGCCTTGTAGGATCAGAAAGGCTGCTCCCATTAAGCCAAGAGCGCAGCCGACATATTGTGCACGGGGGATGGGAAGCGAGAAAATTATTCTCTCCCACAGCATCACCACAAAGGGTGTCAGTAAGTATGGCAACTGTGATGAAACACTGGTTGTTTGTGCAATTCCGAAAATAAACAAAACAATATTACAGGCAAATAATACTCCACCACCAAGTAGCAATAGGAGTGGCTTAAGTTCCACATTCCATTTCAGACCAAATTTCCATGCTAAAAAAACCAAAAATGGACTGGCGCCAGCAAATCTAAATAAAACAGTCTGTAAAGGAGAAAATGTCTGGAGCGCAATTTTTGCTATCACTGGCGCAATACCACCAATGATTGCGGCTGCGATAATGGCTAGGACTGCTTTCTTCCACTGTTGATCGCGCATGTCTGCATTATACGCTGCAATATGCTAGTTTTTGGCAAGTCACAGGCAGTGGTTAATATATGCTGTATTATAAGGCAGCAGCAATAGAGGGGAGTTTAGTGAAACAAACCAGCACGGCACGCACGCGAACGCTTACACCTGATGAAGAGCGGGTCATTGTTGGCAAGGCAACAGAGCCCCCATTTTCTGGAAGATATGAAGATTTCTATGAGACTGGAACATACGTGTGCAAAAGGTGTGGTGCCGCTTTGTATAGGTCGGATTCTAAGTTCAATGCATATTGTGGCTGGCCAAGTTTTGATCAGGAAATTCCGAGTGCGGTCAAGCACATTCGGGATTTAGACGGGCAGCGAACGGAGATACAGTGTGCAAGTTGTGAGGCGCACTTAGGACATATTTTTGAGGGTGAAGGGTTTACTGCTACAAATCTTCGACATTGTGTAAATTCAGTATCACTTGATTTTGTTCCAGCGAGTTTATAAAGAACCATATTTTGGCTCTAAATGCAGGATCATTTTTGATGTTTTCTACTTGCGACCCAAAGCAAGGCAATGCTCAAAAACAGACCTGCAGTAACTATTGCGCCCCCAAGTACATAGGTATCTTTACTTACCCCTTCTTTTCGTAGCGTCACCACAATTTCTACATCCGGTTTGTTGCCATCCAGAAACAGTTTTTGTTCTCCGACATAATTATCATAGGCGATTTTAAGTGAATGCTCACCTGACTCTACATCAGTGAAGGTCGCTTTACCTTCTTCATCTGTGGTTGTGTAGCGTGGCTCCGAATGCAGTTCGACTGATGCACCAGCGACTGCAGCTCCGTCTGGATTTTTGACAAAAATGGTTAAGTCCTGGTTGGTTGGCATCGCTTTCGTGTCCAGGCTACCACTAGGAGTGGCAACGGGGTTAATTTCAGATACAGGCGACGAGCTGGGTTTACTTAATTCCTCGGTGGTGAAGAGTAATGTATTGGTTCGGAAGTTTCCTAGTGTTTTGACAGAGATCTCATTTGACCACTCACCCGGTGCACAACCGTGACCATTGCGTATGCGGAAGAAGTACTCAGTATTGGCTTGCAAGTTTGTAACTAGATAACTGCGTAAGTCAGCGCCGCCAAGGTTGGGTGAGCCAAACTCGTTTGAGCCGCTGCTCCGTCCGAAACTCAAAGCAAAATAATCATATGGTGCATCACCAGGGGCAAAGTATAAACGGATCTTATCAGAATCTTCAGCGATGGCACTGTACAGAAGTGGAACTTTACTACCAGGACTTGCTTGTGAGCAGCCCGGTGGTTGTGAAGAACTCGAACTGCTTGAGGAAGAACTTGTGCTTGACGAGCCGCTGGAATCAGAACTGGCGGCTACAATAGAAAAATCAGCTGTTGACTCTGCGTTGCCGCCGTAACTCGTCCAAGCAGAACACTGGTTTTCATCGCATGTCCTGGCTTGCCAGTGGTAGCTTGTGCCGACAGAAAGGCCACTAGAAACTGTGACAGAGCCTTGGACAGCCGAACCCGAGTAGGCGACGCCACTCCCTGTTGCCGTTGGCACAGTGGTAAAGTCGGTACCCACTGGTTGAACCTCTATCTCAGGGGTCAATGTCTCAGACGAGTCGCCATCTGACATGTCGAACTTTAACACAAGTGTTGTGTCAGTCGTACTGCCACCGGTCGAGATGCTAGACGAAGCATCGGTTCGGTACTGGGCTAAGGTGCTTGCGGCTATAGGTGCTTGCTCGAATGTGATAGAAAAATTATTCACGGTTGGTGTTTCGGTAGATGAACCACTTAAGTTAAATATGATTTGCAAGTATCGAGCAGCCGAGCTCAGTACAGAAGTACCACTGGTTTGGGTAGACGACCAGTCAGACCAAGATTCATTGTTTGCACTGGTGCGAGTTTGATAGTTGGCGGTTCCACCTGAAGCAGTTGCAGTATAGGTAACACCATCCCAGTAGGTATTGGCCGCGCCCCCATCAAGTGAACAGTAGCGATATGTACCAGTGGTTGATGAGTAGTTTTTAATACGCAACCAGTCCACGCTAAGATTAGAGCCGGCTGTGGTAGTATTGTTCGAGATGATTGGTGTCATGGCAGTGCCCGAGGTGCTGCCGACAGTTGCTACAGACGTTCCGTCAATATAGAACACAACATTTGATGCGCCCCAGTCAATGCGATAGGTGTGGAACGCTCCTAGGTGGGATGTACCCAAGTTTTCGATGGTTTCTCCACCACCAGAATTAAATCGTGCGTTCAGTTGCCCATTGTTGTGAGTACTGAACATTATGTATTGGGCGAAGTTTTCGTCGGGCACCCATCCGATGTGCTGAAAGTTATGAGCGGTGAACTGGGCTCGGAACTCCAGTGAGCGTTGGGTTGCCGTACTCTGGCCAAGCATGTAGGCGCCGCCACCGCTGTTGTACACCAGCACTGTTCCATCAGGAGTCGGGTTGAATGTACCACCACTCCAGGTGCCGAGACTCCAGAAGTCTTTCCAAACCATAGAGTATGGATCTGTAGGGTTCTCAAAGTCATCTCGAATCGTACTCTCCAGTCCGAACTCTCCACCGGATGTGTTCATCGCTTCAGTGCTTGAGAGGGAACGGCACGTCTGCGTGAAGTCAGCATAGGTGCTCGCTGTGTATGGGCTTGTGCCAGCACTAACTGAAGGTTCTGTTGTGGTGTCACTCAGTGCCACAGTACCGTAATGGATCTCGTGCGGAGGTGTGCTCGCGTCACTGGCACTATTTAAGCGGTAGAACAAGTGAACTTTGTCCTTATAACGGCTTGGATAGGTAACGGGGATGTCAACAGAGCGGTTGGCAACAGTGTAATATGGCACTGCACTTGACCAGTCACTGTTATCAAAGGTTTTATAGTATGTGTGTCCACACACCGAGCTATCACCAGTGATGATGTAGAAAAAGTACAACTCGTCGTCAGTGGCATCATACATCAAGTCGAATGTGGGATATAAGCAGTGTGAACCACTGGCAGAGTAGACGTTGCTTTCGAGTGTGACAGTGTCACTCTCATCAACAGAGTAAAGACTTTGGGTGTCACCTAGGCCTCCAGAAAGATACCTGGCAATTCCTATATATACTTTGCTGTGACCGGATGCATATACAGGTTTGCTGAGCAGTTCGTGTTTGAGATTGTATCCGCTACTGTTGGTAACATCTCCACCAAATTCTGATCGTGCGGTCCAAGCTCCTGACCAATTGCTGCTGCCAGAGCTCCAGGCAAGTCGACGATATCCGTTGGTATCTGATTCGTCGCTCGTAAAGTAGTAAATGTCTTCGGCAGCAGCTCCAGAACCGCCGCGAATTAATGCTGCATGTTGAAACTCATGACTGTGTGCTCCAGCGTAGGTGTATAACTCATCAAAAGCCACATTTGCAGGATCAGTTGCGCCACCGTCTGTAGACCCATCAAGTGCTGCCCAATTTCCTGCTGTGCCATCAGCGCTGGTGTTGCTCAAAGCACGCATGGACGCGCGAGTCGCAGTCACGCTTGAACCACCACAGTTTGATTTGAGGGTACTCCAGAAAGCAATTAGTGTTCCATTGCTACCAGTATTTTTCCAGAGCAAAATAGGATTGGCAAAGTTACCACTAGTACAGGACGCATCATCATCAAGATCAAAGGGCGTCAGTGTAGGGTCTAGTGTAATCGAGACAATATCATAGTTTTTGTCTCGATTGATTACAAACCGTTTGTAGGTTGCCCCGTTTGTATCACCTATCAAGACGTGAATTTTGTCATTGATTGAGTCGTACACGGCTGCTGGGCGGTTTGTGAGGTCTCCGCCAGTTGTCGTTTCACTCCAAGTAGCTCCATCATCATTACTATATGCGAATCTATTGCCGAGCGTATGGTGTTGTACTGGCACAATAAACTTGCCATACGAGTCGATCATGATGGGGTAGCCTTGTGACCAACTCACTGCGTCATAGCCGCCGTTGGTTCCAGTGGCTGTGCCGATGTTGGCGTAGGTACCGTCAGCTCTGGTGTAATGCCAGTAGAAAAAAAGAGCACTGAGTCCGAACAAACAAGCGAAACTGAGAATGTAGCTGAACTTCCTCACGTAGCGAAACATTTTGAGTAACCTTTGCAATACAACGTACCCTTCATCGTAACATGGGGGGATGAACACTAACAAGTGAAATTCTTGGGGTTAACATCGCTAAAATTTACTTTACTCTTTCGAGGTTGAATGTAAGCAGGCGTTTGAACCAATCGAGAACCTCAGAAGAAAAATTGAGTGCAGCTATTGATTGTTCGGCCTCTTTCGCCAATTGTTCCATTTCATGTTGAAGGTGCATTTTTGCACCAGTGTCTGCTATCAGTTTAGTTGCCTTTTCCAAGTCCATAGCGTTCAAGTTTTTTGACCCGTATGCACTTTCAAGAAACGCCAGATCTTGCATGCGATGCTGTGTCTTGAGCGTGCTCTGGGCGTGCCAATAATGTAGACCTTTTTTATTTTCCCTAATATCGGCGCCGACCGCTTTCCCAGTAATAGCTGAGTCGCCAAACAGACCAATCTCATCATCTTTGATTTGATATATAACGCCTATCGTTTCTCCAATTGTCTCAAGCTTGTTAATGACAGAACTTGGCTGCCCAGTAATCAGTCCTGCCAAAGTCAACGGAGTGCCAAATGTATAGTGGGCGGTTTTTGTCTTGTAAAGTTGACTGATGCTTTCCGGGGTTATGTTTGCTCTATCTGGTGTACCTAAACAATCGTGCAACTCGCCAAATCCCGTGAATAATGCTTGCCGATAAAACCAGTGAAGTAATTGTGAACAAAGTTGAGGGTTATTTTGTACCTGTGCGCCTGATATCAAGGCTTTGTTCGTAAGAAACAACAATATGTCTCCCACCACAATAGCTGCTGAGTTACCAAGGTGGGGAGAATTTGGCAGTTTGTAGTTTTCGGCCCAGCGAGCAAACTGTGTATGTACAGTCGCTTTTCCTCTGCGCAACTCATCTTGGTCAAGGATGTCATCGTGAATCAAGATGGCGGACCCGAATACTTCGATTGCAACTCCGATCATAAGCAACGTGTGGTGATCAGGTCTTTTCGTCGAGTCAAGTGTTTGACCGAGGAGTTCGGCTAACTGAATAAAGGTGCCACCACGCACTTGTTTGCCACCTGCACAATAAACAGACAGCATTTCGAGGAGTTGATCACTCCATGGTAAATGTGTGTAGTGACTCAGTTCGCTTCGGAGAAACTCAGCTATCTCATTTTTAAGTTCCTCGGAAAGCTTGGTGGGAAATAGAGGCTCTGGCATCGTATTGCAGGTGCACCACATGTTTAGCTCGGCACACTGGAACTACTGTAGTATACAGTGTCGCTGTTTAGTAAAATGCTCTGCAATGACTGAAGGACATTTTTTCGTCACCGACCGAAACTTAAAGACTGTGGAGAACTTTGGCAAGGTTTTGACCCCTGATTGTCAAGAATGGCCACAACGAGCAAGTGTCCTGGTTGTTGGGCGTGGGTATCTCGGGCAGCTTGAGGGTGATTTGCTTGCCCTGCGTCCAGATCTACAGACTATGGCACTCGACCCGACACTATATTTTGATCCTGAGGTACACAGAATCAAGAAGAAATTGCCATGGCAGTCAGGGGTTTATTATGTGCTCAAGGTATCAGCCTCTGATCAGGGTGATCAGAATTCATACTTAACTGCAGACCAAGCACAAGACCAACATCGAGCTCGTCTCGAGGAACATGCTTCGAGAGACAAAGTGGCTGCGCTTGCACCAGACCTGCCCTTCAGAAGTCATAGCTTGGATGTGGTGATTGAAAAGGCAGGCCCGAGCTACTTTCTGAAAGACAAACGCGCACAGGAAAACTATTGTCGGCAGTTGTTGAGGGTCACAAAGTTGGGAGGAGTAATATACTTATTTGATGCAACTGAAATTCAGAAAAATTATCTTAAGACATATTCAAAGATTACAGTTGTAAGCACTGGCGGTTGTTTAAAAATAATCAACGCACCGCTGAGGAGTCGCTGATGTTACCATCCCCAGTGTTGGCTCATTTTCGCCACTATGATCAGGTATTGTTCGAGGTGCTGCAAGATACAGAGCTTGGGTTGGTCAAACCACAGCCTGTTACGGATCCAAAAGACTACTTCGTGAGACTGTGTGACGATATTATTTCTCAGCAACTTGCAAACGCGGCAGCAAAAACCATCTTTGGTCGTTTTACTGAGTTATTTCCTGAAGGGACAGTGTCAGCTGGAAAAGTTTTGGAGTTGCCAGATACTGATTTGCGATCTGCTGGACTCTCGGGTGCGAAAGTCAAGTCTGTGAAAGATTTAGCACTGCATGTTTGTGAGAATCGGTTAACGTTTCAGTTATTTCCCGACATGGATGATGAGGCAATTATCACTGAGTTGATCAAAGTCAGAGGTATTGGCCGTTGGACTGCTGAGATGTTTTTGTTGTTTACGATGGGCCGTGATGACGTTTTTTCCTTTGGTGATCTTGGGTTGAGAAGAGGGTTTGCAAAGCTGTACGGATCTCAAGATGAAAATAATCTTGAAGATCAGATGAAGAAGACTACAGCACTCTGGAGTCCATATCGTAGCTATGGTTCACTTGCTCTGTGGCGGCACTATGATCGGACGAAGTAATTAAGTTCAGTTTGTCTTGGCTGGGCTGCAATTCTTGAGTGATTTTAACTGTGGGAACAGAAGATAGTTATTTCAACAGCTGATCAATTTTACTTGCAAGAATAAAGTCATTGAGCGAAAGTGTCTTGATCGCGTGTGTCGTGAGTGTAATGGTCAGTTGTTTGTAATTGTGGAGGTTGAGGTCCGGGTGGTGACCTTCTTCTTCGGCAAGCTGAGCGATCCGGTTAATCTGTTCGACTGCATGCATGAAGTTCTTGAAGATAATAGTACGTGTGAGAGTGGTGTTTTCCTTTACCAGATGCCATTCGGGAGACAGTTGTGTGGTCAACTCAGTAATCGTTGTGTGCAACAAAGCATCCGCTATCCCTTCACAGGGTTTACATTTGTGTTGTTTGAGGGGGATTTGCATACTGTGCAGGCGCGACCTATGGGCAGTATAGCAGATATTCAGCGCAGTTTTCAGTTTTTTAGCCTTGGGATGATTCTCAGTCTATTACTCACATCTCGACTCAGTGACAATCTCTTGCTAGGATAGCAATAGAGTAGATTGGAAGCACATAAAATCATGTCATATCCCGCTGAACACAGTCCAAAAGAGATTTCTCGTCGTGCAACTTTTGAGATCAACGGCGAGATGGGAACAAAACAAACAATTAACGCTGATCAGGTACGTGTGAGTGGGTCAATGGGTTTGCACTTGCGGCTTATCAATCCTAAGGAGGTTTCTCTCAGGGGCTGTACTGGGTGCAAGGTGATATTGGACTGCAACTATCCGGAAGGGGTAAAGATAACAGAGGAAGGTTGTCTAGGCAACATGTTTGTTGATCGACAGTCTCGCAATATTGAAACACAGCCACCTGTTAACGAAGTGCATCAACGACAGTCATGGGGTAGTATTGTTCAAGAAATCCGTGGGGCAGGATCTGGTGGGGTCAATTTTAGTAGTATCTCCGGGGGCGAGGGTGTCTCAATTTTTTCAAGTGCGGCCGAAGGTCAAGTGAGGCTTACTTTGAGTCGGGGCCGGGGAAATGACATTACGGCTGAGAATGTGGTTATTTCTGGTGGCTCTGATGCTTCTGCGCGACTAAGAGGGATCAAAAATCTCAGAATTGTTTCAGGTCAAAATCTTGTTCTAACTCTGGATACGCCTCATCCTGAGTCGGTCAGCATTGTTGTTGATTCCGGTCGCAATATTGAAATTATTGACAGATCAGGCAAGGTAATTGCTCGGTACGATGACGAGGGTATGCAAGAGTTCCGTCAAAATATTGATAAACCAAGTGATGACAAAGCATCTTGGTCACCACTCGGCTCTCAACGAGTGGGTGGATTTGCCCAGGCTTTGACTGAGCCAGTACCAACGACTGGGCTGCCAGACTGGTTGAATGAACTAAGAGGGGCACCTTCTCCAAGTGAGCCTGAAAAAAGACTCAACGACCTTTTAAATTTAACTGAGCCAGCACAGGTAGACGGCAGTTGGCTAGAACAGATGGAGTTCTTACCCTTGCATGGGGCCGATGCGACTGACATTGGCTTGCTACCAGATATGTATTTTTTGACAGAAAAGTTATATTTTAACGGTGTTAGGTTTTCAGATGGAATGATGTTTCAGTTAGTTGAACCTACAGCCAAAAAGGGCAATAAGTTTGTGTACAAAGCAGTTCAGTCACAGTAAATCGCTTGCATAAGTCCTAGTATTTTAATTTGCATCAGGGTTGTGTTAAAAACACGTGATTTATAATACTTGTAACAGAGTGTTGTACTGATTACTCCACTTGGCAGAAAGATTACATATGGCAGAACGTGCTCAAAATAAATTAGAAGAACTAGGTTTTCAACTCAAAGAGATCGGGAAACTTGGCAAGCTACCGATTTTTATGGCGAACACAAAGACGCTCGAAGTTTTGATTGACCAAGACGAATATCTCGAGGAAGCAGTGAAAGAGGTGGAGATGAATCATATTGATATCGTCAATGCAGGCGATCTGGCCGTTACTTACGGAGCGAATCCATGTTTTGCAGGTGTTACCCTCAACCAAGGCCAATATTTTCTACACCATCAGTCACATGATCCACATTCGATCGTCGGCCAATTTGGTTCAGAAGGAGTATTGGCAGGATCAAGCGACAAGCTGGAAATGCTAAAACACCAAATTCTCTCTAGTGATCACCAGATAGCAATTGCAGCTGATCCAGAAGCAGCTGCTACGCTTGTGGTGGTTCGCAGGAAGGTGGTTGAGCCTCAAACTAATCTACGATTTCCACAGGGCATATACATTGAGTACTCAATTTTCTATGGGCCTCAAGGGCATAGCGTCGATTTTTCACTTATTCGGCAGTAAATCACTTTGAAGTTTTGTTTACATTGAAAATAGATTGATATGAAGGAAAATAAAACCTGGAGTATCCAGGAGCAAGTGATATTTCATGATTTGATAGCTAGAGATAGATTCGAAGTACTAGAGCTAATTAAACGATTCCCAAATCAAATTCACTATGGACCAGAGTACAGGGTTCCTGTTGGTGAACAAGGAATTCCGATGCCGGTTCTCAGCTTTTTCGTTGACAGGAGTAGGAGTGGCAAACCTGTTCGAGAGTATTGGTTGTATGGGCTTGATCAAATGGGGACTGTCACGGTTCGAAGAGAAACAGTGCTTGCTGAGACAGGTTCACGTCTGGTCGCAACGGGTAGACTTGATGTGCGTGACCGCGGGAAGGGTTACGGCAGTGCACTTGAGCTAGTCCATGCCGATTTATTAAGTCGCGAAGCAGCCTGTCGTCAGACCCCTATTACTTGGGTCATTACAGATGTTAACTACGCGCAACTACAGGCAACTCGCAGACAGGTCTTCAGCACTCAGAGAGAGTCACGTTCTGCAGTAAAACAAGCTCGACAAGAGCACGATCGTTGGCAAGCAATTTACGAGCGGTTTGGCGGAAAACTGCTTCGTGACAGGTACAAAACGCGGTATGAGGTTACTTTCGATGCACTTGGGGATAGTACACCGATCGAGAACCTTTTGTTCTGTCAGTTAGCTAGAAGGGATGTGGGCTTTTTCGCTGAAGAGACACAGTCAACGCACGATGCCACACATCTGGAAAACTTTCGCATGGCGCAGCAACAGCAGCTGATTGAACTCCTTAAAGATTTGGCTGAAAAAGACTAAGTGATTGATTTGATACATCAGCATATTATGCTATAATCTGGAACTTATTTTTTGACAGGACCAAGTGCTCAAAAGTTTCACTTGATTCAGTATGATCAAAACCGAGAAGCTAGAAAAATTGCTCGAAGTAGTAATCTCTAGCAAAACCGATTTACAGCATGTACAGCAATCAGAACAAGTCGCAAATCGCAAGGGACATAGCGTACATGAGGTCTTGTTTGCACTTTTGGAAGCTGGTTTTACACACTTCGCATTGGGACAGTTTCTCTCTGGGTCTTTGCAACAGACAAATATGTCGCAACGGACAGATATCAAGTTTTCAGTTGTTGAATCACAGTGGGAATCGTTTGTAGCACGGTACCCGTTTCTCAAGGCACACGCAGCAATCGATGAGAGTGGGACACGATTCTTTAACCTGAAAGTATTGAAGTTATTCCTCGAGCACGTTGTTTCTGAGACTTCTGAAGAAGAAGCAGCCAGGCGAATTATTCTCTCTGAGGCCGAAAAACTGAGTACGGAAGTCATTCCTTTGCTTAAGGAATCTGGCAAGTCATGGTTTTCGTTGCAACCGAGCAGGTTTGCTTATGATACTCAAACTAAGCATGTCACATTTTTGCTCAACCCATTTAACCAGCGTGCATATAATTTTGGTTGGTACACACTTGAAGAGTTACGGCTGTGGGCAGTGAATCAAGGTCCGGTGATGAAAACAAGGCAAGTGTTGCAGCTTGAAGAGAAAAATAGTTAGTTCTGTCGACTACTTTGGACAATCTGATTTTTGTAGAGTTGTTGCCTGGCAGCAAAAGCAGCTTCAACTAACGTTTTTAAGGCTAGGGACGGTCTAAGGAGCTGGTGTGCGCATAAGATCAGATGTCTAAGTTGCTCTGTCTCGGTGGTTTGTTCAAGCACGGTTATGAAGGCAAGTGGGAGTGCGTCTAGTCGGCAGAGTTCGACCACATTATCTAGAGCGTCAAAAGTTTTGAGACCCTGCTCCTCAGAAGAATAGAGTGATTCGGGAACTTTTAGCTGCGAGTGCTCTCGGTAAATATTGAGTGCGCTCATTGTGTGAGATCTATCTCTGGTAACAACTATTCCGGTCACAAAACTCGTATTATCCGGGTTGGGAGCCACATAGTACATGGACTCTACAGAAGCCGGAACTTCTAGAGGAATTGCCCCGTCGGTTAGTAAATATTTACTAAAGTCATACTTGCCTGGTTCGACAAAGATGCTGGTGAGTCGTTGCTCAATGTTACTTAGGAGGCTCATAGTGGTGCATTATACACTGCTATCTGGTAAAATCGCGTTTGTTCTGGATTGTTACGCACGATCAGTGCAAACCTGGCTGTCTTCTGCTTGGGCCGAAATTGCAAGTAAGCTACTAGGCGAAAGACAACATTGGAGGTGTCACCTTGAATGAAGAGTTCAACGGTGCCATCCTGTACAACCAGTGGTTTTGGGTGAGGACGCTGCAGTATCGCATACTAATCCAAACTACTGAGACCCACTGGAGGAAGGTCGGTCAACCTGCGAAAGAAGCTCAAGCTGGTGATCAAGTAGTGGAGACACACTTGGACTTTATCACGATTGAAGCTGACATCGGTGTTGACCGGGTGACCTGGCAAGACGAAATCATTGCAGGCATCGTGGATGGTTCCTTAGGCCAGTGGCTCAACCAAGCGGTGGCGCGAATTCGTGAGCGAAAGCCCTATGAAAATAAAGGGCAACTGCTCCACCCCAACTGGTTGATCAGGTAGCACCACACCAGAAGTGCAAAAGTCCCGGCCAAACCGGGACTTTTTTTATCTCGACAGGCACCTGACAGAATAGTGATGCTAGAATAGGCGACTATGTCAACAGAGTATCCCCAACCTGAAAATAACTTTAACGCAATCGAGCAAGCTTTTGCGGCGCCAGCAATTCTTGAAGCAGTCACTCAAACTGACTGGTTTACTGCTTCGTACATTGAGCAGGTTCACGCTCTCGTGCCGCAGCCAGAAAAGAAGCTTTTCGGTGCCTTTACCGATCCGCTGTTGAGTATGTTTTTTGAACTGGCAGCCGATGAACTTGACGTTACAGACAGTGGATTAAGCGGTTTGGTGGAGTTTGTATCCAGTTACTTGGTTGGTCGGCAGGGGCATGTTGTCCCAGTCGAGCAGTTTGCATTGGTTAATGATGAGGTGACGTCGCTTCTCGCTCAGTTGGGGTTGCCCAATAACTATCAAGTTGACCGAAGCATGGCCGGGGAAGTGGGAAGTTACGTCATGTGCCTCCTGGCTCTGCCAGCTGTTAGAGATCAGGTAGTCCGGGTCGTTTGTGGCTGGGGTAGCGAAGAAAAGCGAAAAGAAGTACTCGTGTGGTCACAACTAGTCAGAATTGCCGCCAAGCAGTATGGCACTGACAGTCAAGACGCATAAGAGTTTGGGCTCAACTACTATGCTAGAATGGTAGGCGGTAACAGGTATTCCGACAAATTGAGGAGTCAGTATGGCACCCGAAGTTTCTCCCTTGCAATTATTATTTATGCAATTATTATTTAATGAAAAGGCACGTTTTTTTAGCCTGAACGAAAAGGCATCAACACGCAGGCGTTGGTCGATGGACTAAGGAGAGCAATGGGGCTTTCCAATGGCGCTGAGGCAAGCAAGTCTCAGGGCCCTACAGTACCAGAGCAAACACAGAGTAAGGAGTGAGCATATGGGCGAGCAATTTACAAAACCGACTGATGCGTTCATCGGATCTGTGCAACGGCCGCTAGATGCACTAGGTCAGCAGCGGGCGGATACACTTAAGAAGCATCTTGACGGAAATATAGATATGATTATGCAATATTGGAAGCTAATGCAAGTCGCACTTGGACCTGAAACTCCTGGCAGCGTCAATGATTTGGCTCCTGATTCTCCAATCAAGCAGGTGCGAACCATGGTAACTGAGTACCAAAGAGAGAGGAGCTCTATTCGTAAATATATGGCTCAACTAGCCGAGTATATCGACAATAATGCCGCAGAGGCACATCTGGCAAGCTTATTACAAAAGTACAATGTTACCTACCTGACTATTGGTGATTTGCTCGGGCCCGGAGCTGAGCCTCAGAGTGACAAGATGTAGGTTGAGGGTTCGTTTATAGCAAAGGTTTGGGGTACTTACACCTGTTTTGCACACCTCATCTGATATAATCGTCCGGCAATATGCTGGAACGCGAAAAAAAACCATCATCACCCCTGGTAAGTGGCTTCGAGCGCATTCTTGCCATCGTTTTTCCTCGATATGCTCTGTCATTAATGGTTGCGCGAGAAGTCCGCAACATGGGGAAGTCTAGTTTGCCAGAGCTTTTTAGTGATTGGGAAGACAAGGCAGTCGACTTTGTCCAAAGCTTGCGGTATCTCGTGCTTAAAAACAGTGAAGATACTCGAGCAAAACTAGAAAACATACTCGGACTCAAATCTCTCATGGCTGATGAGGTTCTACGCTCCTTCAACGCAGACAGTTTTAGAAAAGTTGAGGAGGGGATCGGTTCGTATGGCGACAGACGATTTATTGACTTCTATTATCACCTTCCTCCAGAGGATGAGCACAACTTAAACATCTTGGCTAGCCGTATCGATATCCAGAATCAACTTTTTTCTGGACTTATCTACAACTTGGATAATCAAGCTGGTAAAGAACAACTACTTTTTTTCCCAGCAGCTGGCCTGATCCCAGAACGTGTTCCTCAATCAGCTTTAGAAGCGATTGCCCATCAACTCAGTTTTCTGACCTTGGGGACCGATCCGTCAATTGATAAAGGTGAGCTGGAGTCTGTTCACTGTCAGGTACTTGGGGGAGATCGGAATGCGCTGATGTTGACCCAACAATGGTTGGGCTGGGAAAGAGGCAAATCAAAACGATGGAAAGAAATTACCATATTCGAGTTACTCGTTAATGATGTGCAGGATACAGGTTGTGTAGTCTATGCCACATCAAGTGCAAAGCAACAACGGTTTCCGGTCGTTCAGTAGAACCCAGATCCAGCAAGTAGGTCACAAGCTGCTACGGATTTGGTGATTCAGTCAAGTAAAGCATTTTTACCGTACTACCGTCTTAAGATAGGTAAACAAACCTACCTATTGCGTCCCATAATATTGACTTATACATACTTGTGGTGTATACTGGTTTGATATGCTGAAGGCACATATGACAGGCACTCAGATCATCAACGAATTACTCAAGTCGTAACCCACTCGGTGGTGGGCTGTTGTCGTCATTTGTCCAGATTTCCAGAGCAAATAACCCAAGAGCACACCACAACCAACCTCACATACGAGGTTTTTTTTGTGTCGTGCTCAATTGTTCTTTAACAACTTCAAGAGAAATTAGTTTTTGTGTCCTCACGACACAGTTGAGGCTGCTTCTAGTTGGCTTATCCTAAAGGTTTTTGGCCAGAAGCGACCTAGATGCAGCTTCAACTGCTGTTTTAATTCAATTTACAGTTAAATTTCTACGTTGTCTGGCAAAACCAGACGGCGGAGGTCGAGGAACATGAGTAACTATCTAAAAAAGCACAAGATGGCATTGTTGCTCGGGTTGATATTTTTGCTGGTGGCATGTGGTCCTTCTGGTTACCAAACCGGGGTGGGCGAAACAGCCATGAGGCAAATTTACAACCGAGTCAACAACGGGTCCCTTGACGCTTGGAGCACTGCTGCCTTTTGGGCCCCCCTTTGGTGGGCGACCTTTGCATTCAGTCTTTGCCTGGTAGGCGGGCTGGTTATGGGTGGAGTCTCTGGTGCGTCTTTTCGTCACCACAGCAGTCGGTCTGGAACATTCTGGGCCATTGGCTGCAGTGGCGGTGCAATGTTTGGTTTTTTCATGGCCTTAGTCGTTTTTCTTTTGGCGCGTTCCAGCATTCTCAATGCAGCGCCAGAGAAGGCTGAAAAACAAGCCAACCACGCTATTGTGGAAGGCATTGATCAGGCCAAGTACGACAAAGCCAACACATTCGTCGAAGTTTTGCACACCCCGGTGGTTGATACCACCTCAGAGCGGCTTGAATGCAAGAAGAGCGTTAACACACGCTCGAACTGTGCGCCGTGGGAGTGGACGCATGAGATCAATCATAGGACTGTTTGTGATTCCTATGACGACGATGGCAGATGTACCAGCTCTCACACCGAGAGCGACACCGAGCACGTTCCGTACTTCACTCACATGGTGCGGTACCTGGTGATTGTCAACTTATATGAAAAGTTGGCGACACCGGAGACGGGGTTGGTGTCATCTGGCGTTGAGAACTTCCCAAAGATGTACTTGTCCGAGTGGCTCCTGCCACATGACTATGACAATCACTGGTATGGGTACGCGCGGCCACTGTTTATGCAGATTGAGCCAGCCGACTACACCCCTCCAGCTGATTGGCAGCGCTATCACAGCGCGCGTCTGGCAGGTCAGGTAAGCCTGATGAACGTGTACCACCGTTATCCCAACTGGATCTTGATAACGGATAACGTGTACGCGTCTGGGAGTACACCGGATGCCTATAAAGCAGCTGGGTTGCTTCCTGGCATGAACTCCTTGTACAGCCGCATCGGCACTGGAGTTCAGGCTGACTATGACTTCGTGACTTTCCTCAACATAGAAACGTCACAGGAGATGTACTACTCCTGGCAAGACGCCGCTGCGGAGGCCTTCACTTTCTTCGCCAATGATCGGCAGGCCTCGCTTGCCATTGTCTTTGCGCCAGAAGGCCAAGTGGAAAACTTAGGAACGATTGATGATTGGGCCAATGCCCTCAAGGCCAACTATGACCAGCGTAATGTCTGGTTCATAACCTTGCAGGGAGAACGCATGCAACGCATGTTGCCCAAGAATTTGTTTATCCTGGCTTGTACGGTGGCCAATGCCCAGATTACGGAGTGTCGTCTCAAAAGCGGCATGCCGACGGGCAATGAGAGGCTTATGGAAGCGTTTTCCAACAATGCAGATCCATATATGGCCGACAGAAGCTTCACCCCTGAAGCCTTCTTTGGTCAAATCGAGGCCACCCTGGCGCCGTCTGACGGCTCCTACCCGGTGGTTCAACTGCACGGCGTTGGACAAAACATCTTTGGCATGACAATGCGGGAAGATCCAAATGGCATTCGGAGGATTAGCATGACTGCTTTTGAGTATCTCAAGGCAGACGTGCATCTAGAAGTAGCCGATATCAATCGGCTAGTCGCCAAGGAAGTTGGTGTTCAAAAGCAGGCGGCGCAAGCTGCCACCCTTACAGCATTCCTAGTTTTCGGCGGTTTTTGGGTACTCACGTTCATTTTGTTCGCGATGTCCCAAAACCGACGCTAATCAACTCAATAGAGGTATCGAAACGAATGAAACTTAACAAACACATCCTGTCTTTTGTCCTGTTGCTGGCCTTCATGCTGCCAGCATTAGCCTGTGGTCGGTCCTCTCGGCCATCTGTGGCGGAAACCGCCAGTCAAATCTCCACGGAGCTGAAAGTGGCCTATCTTGAGGCCAACAAGCTCTACGAGGACCTGGTTCGCCAGGAGTCAATGCTGACCGCTGACTATCGTGTCTGGCAGGAGTCTTACAGCTCCATGTTGGCCGGTGCCGGTGATCAGGTTGGCACACTGGACAGCTGCTACGAGCAATCGGCTACTGTGATTGCCCAAGCTGCCAACGCAGTCTTTGCCGCGGACAGTGAAGGGAATCCCCTGACGGCCGCTCAAGAAAACCAGGCGTTCATTAACGCTCTGGCCACTGGTGGTACACTTTATGCTGGTGACATCACTCGCTGTCAGGAAGCTGGTTTACAGTTGATGAGCTACATCCGTGCTGAACGGGCTACGCTCAACAACCAAAGGGCCAAAATCACTGACGAGTTGCGTGTCTATGACGTGACCCAGGTTGGCAACCTCAAAATTGCCACAGTCATGCATTTTTACAATCAGTACGGCCCGCAGTTGGCCCAAGTCGTCGAAAATGGCGAAGAGGCGGTACTGAAAGCTTTGTCGGCGGAAAACGGGTTAGATCCCCTGCCGATCGATTTCATTGGCTTTCCTACTGCCGCTCTCAAAGTGCAGACAAACTCGGCCCGGATTTGCGATGGGTATTTTGCCATGTACAATGGCCAGACTGCGACTGTGGGGAATCACAACCCCAAGCTGTTCCAGGCTGAGTCAGACCCTGTATTGGGTAGCTGTACGTTGTATCGGATGGCGGCATACCAGTACATGAACAGGCTCTTCCTGACCGTCCAGGCCTCCAACCGCATCGATTGCGGTACTGATGCTGACATCTACAGTACGGTCAACGAAGACTGTACTGTCAGCCCCTAACCTAAGCTCGACATCAAAAACCTATCGACACAAAAACTATCCGGTCTCTCGAGGGCCACTTGCCCTCGAGAGCCGTTCAAAGGTATACCATGAACGCTTTAACAACAATCGCAGTGACAGCTTTTCTTTTTTCTGTCTTGGTGGCGTTCGCTGCCCTGACCCTGATGCCCCAGGAGGCACGGGACCGGTTAACCGCCCAAGACAAAGTAGGGTTTGTCGGCATTATCTTCGGTGTGGCACTTATTATTGTTGCCACTGTTTTTTCCCTGGACCTCTTCCAGGTGGTAGCGGATCAGATGGTGCTCAACGGCTTAATTGCCACATGGGCGGCCACTGTGGGCGGTCTAGTCTGGAGCTACAGCTTTTTGGTGGCGTTAAACGATGCACAAACAGCTATCTGGCTTCAGAAGCGCAACCTGGCGGCAGTCACCCTGATTATCACGGTCCTGATGGTCATTTTCTGGATGCTCTAGTCGTTCAGTTGCGCTAGAAACCATACTCACAGCCTAACCCTAACGCCAGAGCATTGGCGTGACGAATTTTTTTCGCGATGGAGTGGCACTTTGTCCACAGACCGCGACAACCTTGATGGCTTAATCGTCTGAAACATGCTCAAAATCTCTTGAAGTTACAACGTGTGCGGAGCTCTTCCCATCGGGAACCTCCGCACACTACATACATTTTCCCCACAACTTTTTCCGTATACTATAATACCGTCAGTTCGTTAACATCACTCAGTTAGCACAGGCTTATTTTTGGCTGGTTTTGAGGGCATACGAAAGGTTACATTGCGTAGCCGGTCGTTCACCCTTAAAACTATGCCGTCTGGCGAAGGAGTGTGCCTAAGATGCAAGCAGTGCGTGCAAAATTATATAGCGCCATTATTGGTGCAATCGTAATCGCTTTCGCTATTAGCCCTTGGCGAGAACTGACGTTTATGATCATCCCGATGGCTGTGGGTGCCATTGTGAGACTAGTGCTTGAGTGGTATGTGTCCACACGTGATGAGCACAAACGCTTTAAGATCGTTGACCTGATCTTAGTGTGGCTGGGAACAACCACAATTGCGGGGCTGCTCATGACTTTGTACCCCATCCCCAACCAAGCATTTAATCCAATTCTCTTACTCATGTCCGGCGCGATTCTCTATAGCGGTGGCTATATTGGAATTGGTTTGTCTTTATTTCGCCGCCTGTTGTGACCTGAGTGATTATTGCTCCCTGGCTGAAGTCCTATGACTTCATGCCTGGGAGCGTTTTTTTGCCTTCTCCAAATTTGACTTTTATAGTGAAATGTCCTATAATATTTGTATCGTGGTTTTATAGTTACGAGATCGTTAAAATTGTTAGCCCATGTTTTTTTTGCTTTCTTGCCATTTGCGGCTTGAGAGTTGATTTTCTGTGGGTTTAACACCGCTGTGTGGCTGGTGAGGCCAGGCTAAACTAACTATTTTTTGTGGTTAGTTTTTACTGGTCTTACCCAAAAACCTAAACAAGGATTCGAAAAGCAATGGAAGAGAAAGCTGAAAAACAAGTTGAAATTGAAACAAAGGCCAAAGAAGGCCTGGACCTGCGCATAGTCGTGGGTATTCTCATCGCGATTTCTGTGGTCATGGGCTACGCGTACACACTGGTTGTGCCCCAGCTCAAACTGCTCTTTTACTCTGTCATCGTGTACAGCTCACTCATTGCCTTCGCTATCAGGATGGGCATTGAGCTGAAGAAGCAACTGCCGAAAGGCATGTCATTTCTCCAGAATGTTGTGGTTGCCACGTGCAGTGCCACCTGTCTGGCACTTGGCGTCGCACTGGTTGTGGCCGTTTTTTACTCGCCGGAGTACTCTTACTTTGGCTGGTTGCAACTAAGTGAAGAGGTCACGCGCTTAAAGGAGTCTGTTGCTGCCGGGTTCATCGCGTTTATCATCCACGGGGTCACGCTCTTTCTGATTTGTTTGTTCGAGATTGAGCCAGACCCCGATCCCGAAAACGAATAGCCCAGAAGCCTGACACACAGCGACACAAACTCCCCAAGATTCCGGGTTTTTTACCGAGAATTGCGGGGAGTGTTTTTTTTGTCGTATAATATACTGCTATTGGCTCCTTAACACTGTGACTTACTCTTGTATTCATTGAATCGCTCAATGGAGCAAGGCTAGGCAAAATGGAGAGATTTCATCATGAACTCAAAGTTGACGAAGTTGTTAGCAACACTGGCAGTCTTGGTAGCGATTGCCGCAGTTGCTTTCCTAACGTTGGAAAACAAGCAGTTGTCCCCACTGCTGCATTGGATGAATATTATTGCGCTGATGACCTTAACCCTCTGTACCGGCATTCTCGTTCGCCTACGGGTTGAACACTTGTCAGATGCTCAGGCAAGTTTGCCTGTTCACATAATCACGGGTGTATTGGTTGCGGCGTTAACTGCGCTCGCATGGGGCGTTCTTGCTTCACTGGCGCTCAAAGAAAGTTGGCCTTTGGCTCAATTGTTCTTGCGCACTTTTCCTCATGGGATAGAGACCCCGGCTATCCCTGTGGCAGTTGTTATCATGGTCTTTCTCTTGAACTGCTGTGGCTATGTGGTCACAAGCCTAGTCATCGATGAGAGAAAGATAAAAAAAATAACCAAATAGCGAATCTGAATCAGAATGATTATTCGTCAGGAACCGGTGACAAACAATGAACTGGTTGTTGGCGACTTGAGGTGCAAGATGCCAAGAATATTTGGCGTGATCTATGGTGTAGGTTTTTTACTGATGGCCTTGACAATTGGGCTACTGCTTTTGATGATGCGGATAAGCCCATCTATCACTACTGCCGGGCATATTGTCTTTGTGTTCGCTATCCTGCTGCCTTACCTGCTGGCAGGACTGTTTCGCGCAATTGTGCAAGGAAGCATAACCTATCCCGCCCAGGTGAACGTTTTTTTTGACTTAATCAGGTGCCTGGTAACAGGGTTGTTTTTCGCGGGAATTGCTTGGCTCTTATTTGGTTTAGGCGCTACCGCTCTCATTGAGATGAGCGGTGAGCTCATATTAATCCAAATGTTGCCAGATGCTAAGGCCGCGATGATATTCAGTGGTTTTGCAGCTGTGGTAGGCTACTTTTTGTTGCTCTTGCATTGGGTCCCTGGTGTTGACCTTATTGAATAAGAGCTCAAAATAGTTTGAAAGTGTATTGCTCCCTTAGTTAAGAAATTAACTGAGGGAGTTTTTTTTTGCTTCTTTAATTAAACAAACCTAATAAAGATCGGCGCCGAAGTGTTGCTCGCCTGCTTAAGTTCTGGTGAGCGACGGAAGGTGCTAGGCGGTTTGGTGCAAATAAAAAGGTGTTTAACGTATGGGTATCGTTGTCTTCTAGGAGGGTGAAAAATGAAAATGGAAAGCCTCTTTTTGCACAGAACTCATACACCAGCTCAGGTTTCATGAAACTCCCAAGTGGCTTATAGAGCGATTCACGGTCAAGCACACGTTTCGGTAATTTAGATTCAGTAACGGTTGTTAGGTACGCTAGTTGAGCGCTCATATCAGCATCTAGCCGAAACAGGCAGTCAAATTCCAGCTCACCTGCACTGGTGAGCAAGTAAAAAAATCCGTTGAGAAGCTGGTCATGGTACCGAATTTCCTCAGGATCTGTTGTCTCTGACAGAAGGTAGGCATTGAATTGGTGTGCACTGGGATCACCAGCTATGTTGAGTAGAACTTGTTGAAGAATTTCCATTGACCGATACTATCAATAAGCATCATAGAATATCAAGGGGCATTTTAGGTTGAGGGGAATAAAGTTTGCTAATTTTCAGTTTCCTTCGTATACTGGCGCATACCGCGCTGGTATACAAGCGGTTAACTGGACGGCTATGTCAGTCTCTAACAGGGAACTGTTTGTCAAAACTTGGACCAGAGTAGTCATACGAGATCACCTCAGAAAGTTGAGTAACTACCGGATGGTGGTTGATGGTCCAGCCGCAGCAGGCAAAGGAACTTTAGGTCGTCGCTATTCTGAGGAAGGTGCTATCCACTTGAGTTTTGGTTTGTGGGCACGGACGCTTACGTATCTTTGGTTGGAATGCTGGTCGGAACATGATGGACGTCAAACAGAACAAGCGTTCGAGCAGTTTGCCGACTCACTTGCGACAGCTATTGTGACAATTGGTGCCAAAGATTTGGTGACCGTTTGGTACTTAGGACGAGTATTTTCCCTGACCCAAGTTGAACTGAGGAGTCAAGCTGTAACGGAGTCTGTACCGTTAGTTGCCGGCAACCCACACTGCATCGCCTATATTGAAGATAAGATGGAAGAGGACTTTTTTTATGAAGACAAGCCAATTTTTTTAGAAGGCAGGGATATGTGGCGTTTAGCAGCAGCACTTCGTCCCACAAACCCTCAGATTCTGGTTACAGCACTGTATCTTGCGGTCTCTGACCACGAGGCAGCACGAAGAGCTGTCGTCAGAGCGCATCCAGGAACTTCCGAAATTACTGACCAACAAATTGGTTCAGCACTTCGGGAAGTACAGCAGCGCAATGAAAAAGACTATACCCGTGTGCACGGAACATTACTAAGGGTAGACGAAGCTGTTGCGTCAGGTAACTATGATGCAGTTTTGCAAACAAACCATATGAATGCCCATGAGGTGTTTTTGTATTCGATGTTAATTCAAAGTCGACAAGTTGGGGCGGATTGGTCAATCAGAGTTATTGAAAAAATATTGAATTACTGGATTGATAACCCCGTTATGAACGGTCACAAAAACCACCGGTCAGTTCCGACGCGCCTCAGTCAGTAGTGTCTTTTAGAGGTAACATTCCTGTGTTGATGTGTGTTCAAAATGTAAAGCACACTTGACATTGTGGGATTGTGGCGTCTACTATACACACAGTACTATTCTGAGATCTTCATGTTAGCAACAGTCAGGTATGACAACAGTCGTTTCCTCACTCGCTCAAGTACGGAGGCAGCAAGGTGTTACTCAGGAAGAGTTGGCTGTGGCTGTGGGTGTTTCCCGACAAACCATCATTGCTATCGAAAAAGGGAACTACACACCCTCGGTTGCTTTGGCGCTCAAGCTTTCGCACAAGTTCAATATACGAGTAGAGCAGTTATTCTCACTAGAGGAGTCAGATGACTAAGCGATTTGTGTTGGAATGTGTGGTAACGGGCATTGTGGTCGCTTTAAGTGTATTGTTGCTCAATCCGTTTAAGTTTTGGATGCCGAGCGCTGCGCACTTGGTTAGTGTAGCATTCTTGTTGGCGAGTGCGTGTGCAGGAGGTATCTTAGTGTGGCGGCAATCTGCACGTGACGAAAGAGAAGAGCTGCATCAGTTGTTAGAAGCAAGAGCTGGATATGTTGCCAGCGTTGTAATCTTAGTGTTTGCCGTAGTCATGCAGAGTTTCTCACATGCTGTGGATCCGTGGCTTGTGATCAGCTTAGTAGTAATAGTAGCTGTTAGATTGGGTATGGCATTGATACTCAGCCACACCAGGTAGTAGGCGCGACGCTAACGAATACAAACATTAAAAATAACAAGGAAGTGCTTATGCAAAAAATTATTTTCATACTAGTTCCTATAATTGGTTTGGTCATGATTGGGGGATATCTCATAAGTGGCAGTGCATCTTTTACCAGACAGTCTGAGAATACTGAATCGCTGATGGATTCTCAGATTACAGATGGTGATGTTGCTGAAACTGAAGACTCCATGGCGGCATCAGGTGAGGTAGTAGAACCAACCCCGGCAGGGGAAATCAAGGATTCAATTGAACCTGATGTGGCTAAATATCAAGAGTACAGCTCTGAATCATTTGCAGCAGCTGGTGGGACGCGAAGGGTTCTCTTTTTTCACGCCGCTTGGTGTCCAACGTGCAAAGTTGCTCATGCAGATTTTGTGGATGCACAATCTCTCATTCCTGAGGACGTTATGGTTTTCAAAACAGATTATGACACGGAAGATGAACTTAAGAAAAAGTATGCAGTCACCTATCAGCACACCTTTGTTGAGGTTGATGCTCAAGGAAAACAGTTGCAAAAATGGAATGGTGGCGGTGTCAGCGAGCTTATAGCAAAACTTAACAAGTAGAGTCATGGCCAACAGAAAGGTCTTATGTTAATACTGGTTTTATTTGCTTTTCTTGCTGGTGTGGTGACCGTGTTATCGCCTTGTATCCTGCCCGTCCTGCCGATTGTGTTATCTGGTTCGGTTGGGGGAGGCAAGAGACGACCACTGGGGGTAGTAACTGGTTTCGTGGCTAGTTTCACTTTCTTTACGCTCTTTCTTTCCAGCATTGTCCAGGCAACTGGAGTTTCTCCAGACGCATTGCGTACTTTCTCGGTGGTTGTGATTGTTGGTTTTGGATTAAGTTTGTTCATTCCACAGGTACTAACTTTGTTGGAACGACTGTTTACCGTATTCTCTCGATTGAGTCCGACTGCTCAACATGAGGGATTTGGGGGAGGGTTGGTTATAGGGTTAAGTTTGGGGCTTATTTGGACACCTTGTGTCGGTCCTATCTTGGCATCCGTTATTTCTTTAGCGCTCACGGGTACGGTGAGTACCACAGCACTGTTTGTTACTTTGGCATACTCGTTTGGGACTGCATTGCCGATGCTGGCGATTGTTCACGGTGGCAGGCAGTTACTCCAGAGAGTTCCCTGGCTTGTTCAACATACTGGGTACATCCAAAAAGGCTTTGGTGCCGTGATGGTGCTCATGGGTTTGGCAATCTACTTTAATGTCGACCGGCAGTTTCAGACCTGGGTTCTACAGACTTTTCCTAACTATGGAACTGGTCTAACTAAGATTGAGGAAAATAAGGCTGTACAAGAACGGCTCAACCAACTCGATGGCAGTCAGTCAGAGACGAACACGGAGGGGAGGCCACTCTTTGAGCTGCAAGAAAGCATGAGTTATCCACAGGCACCGGATTTCACTGGTGGCACAAACTGGATCAACTCCGAACCATTGTTGCTATCAGATCAGCTTCAAGGCAAGGTGGTGCTGGTGGATTTTTGGACCTACAGCTGCATTAACTGCATTCGGACGTTTCCGTACGTTACCAAATGGTATGAGACATACAAGGATAAAGGATTCGTGATTGTTGGAGTGCATGCTCCCGAGTTTGAGTTCGAGAAGAATGCTGATAACGTGATGGCTGCAATGGAAGAGTATGGGATCACATACCCGGTGGTGCAAGATAATGATTTTCAAATTTGGCGCGCATACAATAATCGGTATTGGCCAGCCCACTACTTGATTGATAAAACAGGTAAGATACGGTACACCCACTTCGGCGAAGGCAAGTACAGTGAGACTGAAAACAAAATTCGTGAGTTGTTGGGAGAAGAGCAAATTGTGATATCAGAGGAAGAAGTACGCCCTAACAATCGTTCGCAGTCACCTGAAATTTACTTGGGGTATAAACGAGCTGCGAACTATGTAAGGCCAGGGAGTGGCGAAATTGTACTTGATGAAACTGCTCGCTACACATTGCCTACCGAGGCACTTCCTCTTCACGCTGTTGGTTTGGAGGGTTCATGGAAAGTGGAGGCTGAGCGCATCGTAGCTGGCGAAACAGGAGCCAAGCTGCATCTTCATTTTACGGCAGGCAAGGTGCATCTTGTTTTGACCCCCCCAGATCAAGGGAATGGTAGGGTTCGGGTGTTATTAGATGGTCAACCGCTATTACCAACGTCGCGCACAAAAGACATAGACGAGCAAGGCTTCGTTACTGTCACGAGTGCTCGCAAGTATGATGTTGCTGGCTTTGATGAGAGTGCTGATGCAACCTTGACCCTTGAGTTTAGTGAGGGAACCAGCGCGTACGCATTTACTTTTGGCCAGTAGCTTCTTTGATGTTGGCTTCTCTAGTATACTTTTCTCTCAGAGAGTCACGTTTTAAAAAAGTGAATGAAACGCATGAGCCCCCACTTATAAAGCGAGGGCTCAACAGTTTTTGTTCAAAACTCTAACTAAGGTCAATTAGAATTCTATCAGTCCATTAATTTGATCAGCCAACTCTGACTTTAACTGAGGTAAGTCTGCAAAACTTCCATTCACGGCATCTTTTGCCGTAAACATTGGGCCTTCTTCGTTCTCACCATCTGCTGTTTTGTGTACAAAGTCGATTGTGTAAGCCGTTGCTTCGTTAAGAACTGCACCTCGTTCTGTCGCTGAGACTTCCCCGACTTGGTTGTAGTTAACGCCACCTACACTTGATTGATCCCCAACAACGATGTTGTATCCTTTTGCAGCTGCTGCGGATTCTAGACTTGAAATCATGTCCCAAAATTGTGTTGAAAACTCTTGAATATTTTCAGGAGTCTTTGCAACTTCAGCTTCTGCTCCAAATCCCGCTTCTTGTGTTGATTGCATTCTTGCCTTTCTACTTATACTGATGGGATTATAGAGAGCAAAGTAGTGTTTGACAAGTTTTGTGTGTGAAATGACTCGTTTGTTGTCGAGTGACCCGTATCGTGTTAGGCTTGTCTCGAACTATGTTTGCAATAAACCAGACAGACCCATTCGCACAAGCCAAAAAGCTCCTCTCTGAGCTCAACGAAGCAGTACAGGTTTTCTTCAAACCAGACCTTATATCTTATCGGGAGATTCTCGATATTTTTTGGTTGCAGATTGATCCAACTGACTCAGGTGGTCAGTTTGCTGACCGTGGCGAACAGTACACTACGGCAATTTTTTATCATTCCCCTGAACAGCACGCTGATGCAGAAGCCTCGAAGTGGAAGCAGGAGGACGAAAATCACTCTTCCAAACCATTTGTCACTAAGGTTCTGCCTTACACAAATTTTTATCCAGCTGAAGACTACCACCAACAGTTTTACAAAAAACAACCAGATGTTTACTATCGATATAAACTGCTATCTGGAAGAGGTAAGTAGTGGTAAATCACTGATTAGCATCAGTGTTGTTGTCGTTTTGTAGAACGCAGTTAGAGCACCGGCCAAACAGGGTGAGATGGTGGTGGTCAACCTTAAAACCATCAATATCCTCAGGTACGGATATATGACACTCAGCTGTGCTAACTCTGCCACACTGACTGCACACTAGATGGTCATGATGATGTTCGCGCAAC
This sequence comes from uncultured Pseudomonadales bacterium, assembly GCA_964494905.1. Lineage (GTDB taxonomy): Bacteria > Patescibacteriota > Microgenomatia > UBA1400 > PJMF01 > CAZBMX01. The sequence goes on from CAZBTU010000008.1 coordinate 30,296, forward strand.
TCGTAAAGCGCTTCGTTGGCAGCAAACGTGTGTTTGCAGATAATACCTGCAGTTTGTAGCTTTTCCAGTGCTCGATACACACTGGTTTTGTTATATCCGGATTTGCCCGTATCTAATAACGTGACCATATCAAGCGGACTGAGCAAGTGGTGTGTTGTGAGTAGCTCGAGAATTTTTGTGGTGAGTTGCCGGTGTCCCATATGGGTATTGTAGCAGGGGAAGTTACAACAGTAACTGAATAATGAGGGCAAAAGCCGCTACTCCCATGATCAAAGCGATACCCCAGCCAAAAAAATTGCTTATGAGAGAATTTGTATGCTTTCCCATGATTGCAGAGTTATTGGAGATCTTCATGATGTAGACCAGGATGATAGGTGCGCAAACACCGTTCAGTATTGCCGTGTAGTACAGCATCACGAATGGTTTGATGGTCGTAAAGTTGATCAGCAAGCCGAGCAAACATGCACCTGCGATGGTGCCATAGAATCCTGGCGCTTTGCGAGGGGATTTATACAGACCTTCTCGCCAGCCAAAAACTTCGGCAACCGCATACGATGCTGATCCAGCTAAAATAGGTACCGAAAGTAAGCCTGAGCCTACAATTCCCAGCGTGAATATGAGCGAAGCGAACTGACCTGCAATTGGCTCCAGGGCCAAGGCAGCCTGTGGTGCTGTCTCGATAAAGCGAATGCCTGCTGGGTGCAGGGTACTGGCTGCACTGAGAATGATGAAGAACATGATCATGTTGGAAAAACCCATTCCCAGCATGGTGTCAGTTCGCATATGATGTATCTCAGATCCTGTGACACGTTTGATTAACCAGCCCATTTGTTTGATTTTTCGTTTCAGTACCGCTTCTTCGACTTCTTCGCTTGTTTGCCAAAAGAACAAATAGGGGGAGAGCGTAGTTCCTAAGATGGCCACAATATTAAATAAATAGTCGCTGGTCCATTGGATCTGTGGGGTGATCAAGCCATACCAAACAGTCAGCCAGTTCACTCGGGCGATAAATGCAACTGCAATATAGGCAAGTAGGCTTAATGTGAGGTATTTGAGTATTTGAACATATGCTCGATAACTAGAAAATAACTGCAAACACACGAGGAGAACTGTATACAGTAGTAAACCTAGTGAGAATGGAATAGGCACAAGGAGTTGGGTTGCTTCTGCCATTGCACCGAGGTTAGCACCGATATTAATTGTGTTTGCGAGTGTTAATAAACCGACGCAGAGATACAGGGCGCTACGAGAATAATGCTTTTTTATTATCCGGGATAGTCCGCTGCCAGTTACCATTCCAATGCGGCCACAAATTTCTTGAATGACGACTGTGAAAGGCAGGGTGAAAAGTGCGGTCCACAATTGAGTGAAACCAAAGAGCGCACCTGTCTGTGTGTAAGTGGCAATGCCTGATGGGTCGTCGTCTGATGCCCCAGTTATGAAACCTGGGCCCAATGTTTGCCACAAAGTGCTCAGTCGCTTCAAAAATGGTGATTGGGCCATGCAGTACAGTGTGAGCTAAATGAAATTACAGTGCAAGAGTGAAGTATTAGTTCGAAAAAACGGGCCTTTGCTTGTGCTTCGGGCCCGTTTTTCTATATTTGCCAAGTGAGTTTTACAAATACTTCTCAATAATTGGCTTGACCTGTTCGATTGGCAATGCGCCAGGAATTAACTCCTGTGGGCCATCTTCTGTTACCACAATGGTTCCAGGTGTGCCAGATACACCAGCGGCACTTCCTTTTGCCATTTGGTCTTTAACTCTCTCAGCCATCTCATTGCTGTCTAGGCATGTCTGTACCTCTTTGGCGTCTGCTCCTGCTTCAGCTGCGAGCTTAGCCAGATCTTCCTGGGGATATCCAGTACCGTTGGCCAGGGTTTTCTCGTAGTAGAGATCAGTGAACTTCCAGAACGCATCGTTGCCTCCACTTTTACCAGCACACTCTGCAGCCTCAGCTGCTTTTTGTGCATATGTGTGAAATGGAAGTGGGTAATGACGGAACACCCATCGCACTTTACCCTCATAGTCACTCATAGCCTGCTTCATAGTTGGGTGAAAGCGCTGACAGAATGGACACTCATAATCTGAGTACTCAACTAATGTCACAGTAGCGCTTTCTGGTCCAAGAGCCCAGTCATCATCACCAACTTCTGGCATAGCAGCGAGCTGCTCAGCAGTGGGTCCGGCAGGAGCATTCGGGTCAGCCGCAGTTGGAGCAGCAGCCACTCCGGCTGTGCCTTTTTTCAACATTTGATTCTCGGTCCAGATCGAACCAGCGTAGAATCCGCCACCAAATACGACTGCAGCGAGCAAGAGCGCAACGAAGTTGTCGTTGACTAACTGCAAGAGTCTCTGCAGCGAGAGTGGTTTAGCATCAGACATAAAAACCTTTCATGGTTGTTTTAAATATATTACTTAACTTACTACAGAGTGTAGTAGCAATGCTGTTTACTTGTCAATAGACTACTGTAGGTTGACGGGACTGTAAAGACCAGGACTGGCTAATTGGTTTGGGTAAAAAGTCTCAGACACACAGCTGGCGACACACTCAACCAGGGAACAACTCGGAACAGTTGTCTGAGCTTTGAGTGGTGTATAGGGTTTAAATAGTGCCAGTGCAACAAAAGACGTGACCACTATCAATGATGTTGCTACCTTGTGATAACTATAGCGAAACCTGGATGGTGTGTGGTTAGAAAGGATGTCAATTCGAGCTTGCAGAGCCCTTTGGGCAAAAGCCGGAAGTGGGACTGCATAGCGAGGTTGGGTATACCCATCTGCAATGCAGAGCGTAAGAGCCTCGACCAAATATCTTTCAGTTTTTTGGGTGGTAACCACAAATGCGTCAGCAGCTTGTTCGCACCTATAGTGGATGTGGTTGGCAATTTCGGAAACGATTGGCAGAAACCAACATACTGATTGGGCAGCGGATAGTATCGACAGAATCAAGGTATGACGAGCTTTGACATGATACAGCTCATGAAGCAGAACAGCCTCGAGCTGTTTTGGGGTGAGCTTGGCAATAAGCGCTCTCGAGAAAACAATGGTGGGGTTCCAAGCTCCGACTACATATGCTTCAGATTGTCGGGTTTTGACAACTAGAACTTGGTGTTTTGGATTGCTATATGCGCTGAGCAACGCTCTCATTTTTTTAGGTACGACTTGTGTCAGCGCAGACAGGTTGTCAATTTTCTGTTGTTGGGCTGCAAGTGAGAGCAAAAGTTTAATAAAAAATAATAAAGGTATGATCGCTAAGTATTGCAAGGGTGAGTTGGTACCTGTTTCGATCAACTGCCCTGCTAGATATTGACAGCTGGTGAGTGAAGGACTCATTACTTCCATATATAAATTCAGGACTTATGATGCAACTTGGTATTTGATTTTTGTGACTTAGATTTCTGTGATATTTTTTTGAGTGACGCGATTAGATGCTGACGGTCAGCATGGCTTAGTTGATCTGTTTCCGCAATAAAAGCTGCAATAGCCTCATCGCCAAAACGTTGAACTAAGCTTCGAATCGTGGTGCGGACTGCTGAACGAATGAACTGAGGCTGGGAGTGCGTCGAGGCGTACACATACATCTTGTTCTCCTTTTGCCTTCGAATTACACCTTTGGCCACTAATCTATTCAGTACAGTCATAACAGTAGTGTATGCGTAGTCATGCTGCTGTGTGGCGATTTCGTGTAGAAATCGACCGCTGGAATATGGATGCTTCCAGACTAACTCGAGCACAAACTGCTCAAGGGGTCCAAGGGTAGGGGTTGTTGGCATAGTTTCAGTATAACAGTTGTGTGAAAAGTAGTCTGCAAAACGGTACAGTCACTCAGTTATTACTGCCAGTTCTTCATGTGCGTGCTATTTGCCTGTCGTCTGCAAAAACTGTACACTGATAGACAATCACTGCCTATGTTTAAGCCTGCCGCACTAAGTCGTTTATTTTCACCTCGCTCCGTTGCAGTTATCGGTGCTTCCACTGATCCTCGAAAGCTTGGCAACATTGTGGTTCGCAATATTATTGATTCAGGATTCACTGGTCCTGTTTATCCAATTAATCCAACAGCCGATGCAGTACGAGGATTACCGACATTTCCCCGATATAAAGACTTGCCTATCATTCCTGATCTCGCCATCGTTGCTATACCAGCTGCCTCTGTTTCTAAAGTTTTGAAAGAGGTCGGGCAAGTGGGAACAAAGGCCTGTGTTGTACTGAGTGCTGGGTTCAAGGAGGCAGGCAAAGAAGGTGAGTTATTAGAGCAGGAGCTTCAAGAGATAGCGGCAGAATATGGCATTGCGTTGCTTGGGCCGAATTGTCTTGGGTTTGTGAATGCGGAACATCCACTCAATGCGACGTTTGGTCAAGTTATGAAAAGATGGGGAACTCTCAGGTTTATTTCCCAATCAGGAGCGATCGCCACTAGTATTTTCGACTGGGCTGATTATGCACATCTTGGTTTTTCTGAGTTTATTACCCTTGGCAATAAAGCCGTAGTCAATGAGAGCGATGTGCTTGAATACTGGTTGAAGCAGGAAGGTACTCGAACTGTGACTCAGAAGAGAAGAGGATATGATCCTATTGGCATGTATCTTGAGTCGATCATTGATGGTCCTCGTTTTTTAGCAACCGCTCGTCAGCTGGCGCTACGCGACCCAGTGTTTGTACTTAAACCTGGAGTATCGAGTGCTGCCCAGGCTGCAATGCAGTCACACACTGGCGCACTGGCCGGTGATCATCAAGTACTTGAGACGGCACTAGCTGAAGCTGGAGTTATGGAGTGCAAGGGGCTAGAGGATGTGTTCGATTTGATACGTACAACGGCTTGGACGAAGGCTCCGACCGGTAAGCGTGTTGCGATTGTCTCGAATGCTGGCGGTCCAGCCGTTATAACCAGCGATTGTATTGTTGCGGCCGGTTTAGAGTTGGCAACCTTGTCTGCTAGTACGCAGCGAAGTTTGCAAAAGTACTTGCCAAGGGCAGCGAATATTCACAATCCAGTTGATGTGTTGGGGGATGCGCTGGCTGAGCGCTATAAGCATGCACTGGAAGTTGTGTTAGCTGACGAAAGTGTGGACGCCGTCATCGTGTTACTGACTCCTCAGGTAATGACACAAGTTGAAGAAACAGCTGAAGTTATTTCTCAACTTACCGAAAAACACCGCCAGCCAATCGTTTGTTCATTCATGGGTGGCAGCCAAATTGCTCGAGGAGAAAGGGTGCTTAACGAACACACAATACCCTCTTTCCGCTATCCTGAACGTGCAGTATGGGCATTGGGACAGCTGTGGAAATGGCGACAGTGGCAGCGTCGGCAGCGCTCGGGCACGGTATCTGCGCAGCTTAGTAATGGTACTGCAAGTGTGCTGACTGCTCGCCGCAGGGCTGGTATCAAGACGATAATCACTGAGCTGAAACGTCAACAACAAACGGTACTGAATGGCGACGTTGTGCAGCAGTTATTTGCCCAAGCAGGCATTGTTCAACCGCCAGCTGTAGTTGCCAAGTCGCTGGAAGAAATTCAGCAATTTGCGAACAAGCATACCTACCCGTTGGTGCTCAAGATCAGTTCACCGCACGTACTGCATAAGTCAGATGTTGGTGGTGTCATAACAGGAATTCGTACCGACCAAGAATTAGTGAATGGGTACTGGCAGCTACATCGAGTTATGCAGGGGTTGGGTAGGGAGGTGCAATCTTCCGGTATGATTGAGGTGCAGCAACAAATTGAGGGTGGAGTTGAGGTGATTGTTGGGGTCAAGCGTGATGCCACGTTTGGTCCCGTATTGATGGTTGGAGCTGGCGGCGTACTGGCAGAGTTAATTGGTGAACAAAACTTGGGCTTGCTGAGTGTGGATCCACAAAATGTTCGCCAATTGATTGAACGATCAAAGATCTATCCATTGTTAGCTGGCTACCGAGGAGGAAGACGGATGGCTATTGGCAAACTAACTCAGCTGGTTGTTAAGTTAGCAGAGATCGCTATAGCGGTACCTGAACTGCAAGAACTTGAAATAAATCCAGTGTTGATAACTCGGAATGACGCTTGGGCGGTGGATGGTCGAGGAATTATATAGTACAGTTTGAATCTGTAAGATTATCTTTCATATACACCATTTCTAAGTAGTTGCAGTTAGTGTAGTTGGCAGTTATATTGAACACTACTATTCCAGCAGAAAGAAAATATGGTTGAAAACTTGACTGACCAGCGAGAGGTGAATGGAAACCCTATTCCTGAACAACAGATGAGAGAATTGTTACTAGATCGTATTCAAGAAAAGTTGCACAATTTTTCTCTTACGCAATTGGATGAATTTTATAGGGATTTACAAGCTAAGGAGAAAGCTGCCAACAATGGGTTATCATCAGACAAAGCCAAAGTATTGAAGGACCTTCTAGTGGCGGCTTATGGGTCTGAAGGGGTCAGAAGATTAGCTGCTGACTATGCTTACCCAGTGTATCAAGAATTTTCCCGATCAGCGCTCACTTCCGATATGGCTATAGCACTCATAACATATTTTCATGAGCGAAATCAAATACCAGCATTGTTACAAATAGTCAAAAAA
>CAZBTU010000008.1:36956-40460 GCA_964494905.1 uncultured Pseudomonadales bacterium
TACACTTGGCAGGGCGACGGTTTTTGCGTTGCATTCCTATAGTAGAGTAGCTATCATGATCTGTGATGTCTGAATCTTTGAGTATCCCGGCTATCTATGCATCTACTTCAGGAAATACCGAGTGGGTAGTGGAACAAGTGGCATCAGTCTGGCAAACAGCAGGGCTGAAGGTTGAGTTGCACAGAGCAGAGCGTACCGACCCTGCAATTTGGCAACAGCACGGAGTGTTTTTACTAGCAACTTCAACTTGGGATCATGGTGTAATTAATCCATTTTTTAACACACTCTACTCTGCACTCAAAGACGTAGATTGCACAGGTAAACGCGCGGCTTTCATTGGGACGGGTGATGTGCGCTACGAACCTGTGCTGTTTTGTGGAGGTATGGAAAGTCTTAAAAATAGATGGCTAGAACGTGGTGGCCAGGCTATTGGTGTTCCAATGAAGTTTAATGGTGAAGTGTACGCCAAGTTCGACTCTGTCATTAAACCCTGGTCAAATAAGATTATGCTTGAACTGCAAACTCTACCAACCACAGGAGCTCAATAACATGTTACAAGACCAGCAGGCGCTGCCACTTGACCGGTACACCATCAAAGTTGTTGGTGAGTCGGGTCAGGGTGTGAACTCGGTGGGTGAAATTATTGCTCGTTCGCTCAAAGAGTCATGTTTTTTCACCTTTGGGTATCGTGAGTATCCTTCGCTTATTAAGGGTGGCTATGCGTCTCATCAGACCGATGTATCTGGAACGCCACTCAGTGCTCCGTCTAAGTACTGCGATATCTTGTTGTGTATGAGCCGAGTATCCGTTCACAAATACATCTCCTCATTGAGGAACAATGGTATTCTTTTGCACTCCATAGCTCGTATGGATATAACCCAAGCAGAGCAGGAATTAATTGCTGAGCGAGGAATACGGGTACTGTATGTTCCAGCTGTTGAAGAAGCACTTCGGGTGGGTGGTAACAGAGTCATGGCTAATATGGTTTTGATAGGCGTACTGTGGCAGCTGCTGAGTATGTCTCCGGAGTTGGTTGAACAAGTCATGATGCGTGAGTTTGTCAAAAAACCACAAGTGATTGAACCAAACAAGGCATGTTTGCACGCTGGTTACACCTGGCGCCTGCCTGATTCAGTTCAACCCATCGTACTCGTGAATTACTGTGCCATTGAGGCATCTAGAGGCGATGACTTGCTGCTCACTGGCAATCATGCGCTTGCTCTCGGTGCTATATCGGCCGGTGTAAGGGCTTATTTTGCATACCCAATGACACCAAGCTCTTCAATACTAACCTTTTTAGCTGACTGGTATCACGAAACTGGCATGTTGGTAAAGCAAGTCGAGGATGAAATTTCTGTCGCTCAGATGGCAATTGGAGCGATGTTTGCAGGCACCAGAGCGTTGGTCGGTACTTCTGGCGGTGGTTTTGATCTCATGACGGAATCGCTGTCGTTGGCTGCCATGACTGAGACACCATTTGTTTGTATTCTTGCCCAACGCCCAGGTCCAGCCACTGGTTTGCCAACGTGGACTTCAGCCACAGATTTGAATTTAGCAGTCTATTCTGGTCATGGTGAGTTCACAAGGCTCGTGATTGCTGCAAGTGATGCTATGGACTGCTATACTTTGATTCAGCACGCGTTCAACTATTCAGAGGAGTTTCAAATTCCCGTCATCGTGATGACAGACAAGGAAATTGCAGAGTCAATGTTCCAGGTTGATCACTTGCCGCCAGCAGTGCCAATAGAGCGTCATTTGGTAGCTGAAGGACAACGTACACAACTAGAACCAGAGGATCGGTTCAGGATTACTGAGACGGGAGTTTCTGTACGTTGGTTGCCTGGTGAGACTGATGCAACATACAATGGTAACAGCGATGAGCATTTGGAGGATGGGTCACTTACAGAAGAAGCGGAAGCTTCAAAGGCTATGTACGACAAAAGGCTGCGCAAACAGGAAACTTTGTTGGAACGTTTGCCGGAGCCAGAACTGTTTGGGCCAAACCATGCCAGTTTGTTATTTGTTGGTTGGGGCAGCGTAAAAAATACATTTCTTGATGTGCTAGAGCAATGGAACACTCAACATCCTGATCATTTGATCAGCTATCTCCACTATACATATATCTTTCCACTCAAGCCAGATTTCTTTTTGGAAACAATTCAGCAAGCAGACCATGTGGTCTTAGTTGAACAAAACGCATTGGGGCAACTGGGCGGATTGATCACGCAACACACGGGGTACCTGTTTACTGAGAAGCTACTGAAGTATGATGGAAGACCATTTTTTGTTGAGGATGTATGGGAGTTCTTGCAGCAGCGATTTGGACATGTTGATCAGAGTCAAGTGCATCAAGTAAAGGAGGCAGCATGAGTGGTTGTACCACATGTGTCAGTACTGCTCCACCAACAATAGCCGACTATTACTCGAGTAATATATACACTTGGTGTACTAATTGCGGTAACTACGGAATTCATGCGGCTGTGAAACGGGCGCTTGTAGCTGAGGGTGTGAGACCATGCCAGGCTGTACTCTGCTTTGATATTGGCTGTAATGGAAACGGGTCAGACAAAATTGAAGGATACCGTTTTCATGGGTTGCACGGCCGTGTCATTTCGTTTGCAGCTGGTGCCGCACTAGCGAACAGGAAGCTTAAAGTACTTGCATTTGCTGGAGATGGGGCAACATTTGGTGAGGGAGTTGGGCACTTTGTACACGCAGTTCGTGCTAACTTTAACATGACATTTGTGTTCCACAATAACTTGAACTATGGATTAACAACTGGTCAGGCTTCTCCCACGACAAAACGAGGGATGAAAATGAATTCGTCACCCGATGGAATAACATCCGAGCCAATACACCCAGCACGGATGGCTTTAGCACTCGAGGCAACATTTGTGGCAAGAACCTTTTCGGGAGATACTGGACATATGACTGCTGTTCTGCAAGCAGCGCTCAAACATCCAGGCTTTAGTTTTGTTGAAATTTTGCAGAGTTGTCATACGTACAATAAGGCTACTCCACACGAATGGTACCAAGAGCGCGTTTATGATGTTTCCACTCAGCTTTCTGACTATGATACTAGCGATAGGTTTCGGGCAATGAGTGTTGCTGAAGACTTGGAAAATCATATCGCAACAGGTGTGTTATTCCAACACCCCGAGAGTGTCCCGTTTATGGAGCGACAAGCAAATAGGCAAGATAAACAAACAGAGTTGGTTGATGAAGTGAATGCTCAGGAGATTGGGAAACTATTGCAGGGATTGCGGTAAGTTATGATGTACAGCAAGAACTAAACGTAACAGAACTCAGATTGAGTGACAAAACTAGCATAGGGAATACAGTAACAATGGCTGTCTCACACAACCATGATTGGCAACAGCAAACACTTGCTGAATTAGCGCAGACAGGTTTGTCTGATCGTCAAGTTATTGCACTCCGTACACAGTTTGGTGAGAATACGCTTCCATCTAAGCCGCTCACCAGTAATCTGACCTTTTTTTTACG
>CAZBTU010000009.1:0-34971 GCA_964494905.1 uncultured Pseudomonadales bacterium
TTGTGCCTATTCGCTGCTAACATGAATTGCAGTTGCACCTATGCCACACTATGTACCCCATTCAACCCACTGGCTGGCGCGGTTACTTCACTGCTTCCCGAACAACCACCCCCCTCGGACTTTCTCACTTTTTCTATCTGTCCTGGGAAGATGCACTGTGGGATTTGATCAAGCATTTCCGACTAACCACTAGCTCAGTTGCACTCGTGCCAGAATTTTTTTGTACGGACGTGATCAGAAATATGAAGACTCATGGTGTGGATTGTGTTTTCTACCCTGTGGGGCCGAATTTACAGACAAACCCACAGCTTTTTGTTGAACACCTGAAAGCAGTTCAACCGGATATTGTTGTAATTCTTCATCCAGCTGGAATCACCAACACTTTATTTGACGCAACTCATACCTGGCTGCCATCGTTGCCAAAAAATTGCTTACTGATCGAGGATTGTGTCCACCGAGTAGTTGATCCAAATGAAATCAAGCTAATTTCTCCAAGACATGTTGTAATAGACAGCTTGCGCAAAGTTGTTCCTCTGCAAGGGAGTCAGCTGTTTGGGTCAGAGGAGCTACAAAAAATGCAGCAGACGGCTGGATACAGAACAATTGGCTACCAGCTAACTGTTGCTTATTGGTGGTTGCTGATGCAAGTTTGCCTACAAGCAGGCACCCTCCCACAAGCACGGCGATTACAAGTATGGTGGAATCGACAAGCTGAATACTGTATGCAGGTCGGGTACACCATAATTGGTGATAGCTATACTGCTGGAAAAGGATGGTTACTCTTTGAGTTGCTTGTTCGACATATCAACCATACGAAGATTCGTTTGTGTAAGAAAAAGCAAGTTAAGCTTTATAAAAAACTGCTCAAACCCGTCTTGGGAAGTGCTGGTGTTTACACAATTCCTTTCAAGGAAAGTGACAAGGAACTTCTAAGAGGACTGCCAATAGGCGTACGGTTACAATATGCTGATCGGTTACTCAATGCATGGAGAAATGCGGGTTTGCTGTTGAGATATGAGCTAGATGATTGCATTTGGAGCCAGAAACAAAAAGTCCTCTACCTGCCACTTGGGCCACATGTTTCTGATGCGGCAATTGCAAGCGTTGTCGCGATTTTTAATACCGTGACTTATGAAACAGTGCTGCGATAAACCTCAAACATGTATCTGCAGTCTGGCGTGCACTCATTCCCAACTCACGACAGTGTATGCCTGTAACCCTCTTGGTGTTTCTATTTCAACTTTAGTTCCCGCTTTTTTTCCAGCAATTGCCTTAGCAATGGGACTTTCTAATGATAACTTTCCACTGCTGGGATCAGATTCGTATTGGGAAACAAGTTGATATCGTATCTTTTTGCCATCAGAATTCAACAAACTAACAAAACCACCAAACCCACCCTGCTCTGAGCTGTCAGTTGTAACTATCTCTCCGCGTGTCAGCAAATCAACCAAGACTCTGAGTTCTCGATTGATGCGGCCAATTTCAAACTTCGCGTACTTATAGGCACCATTTTCCGATAAATCACCCATTTCTCGTGCTTCGTTTAAGCGAATTTTGACTAGAGCTAATTCTGTACGCAGTGCGTCCACTTGTTGCTGCATCGTCTGAAATTTTTCTTTCGTAAACGGAATTTTTGGAGTTGCCATAGTAGTGACAGTATAAAGTATTTTTCAATAAACAAAATCTCTGGCAATCATTCTTGTTTCACATCCAAAGTTACACCTACTGGATACTTTTGACTTCCAAAGTCATGAGATGCACTTGCCGCACTGGCAATAAGTTGGTCTGCAAGTACCTGTAGATCCTGAGGCAAATCCTCACCTTCAAAATTCCTCATAATACTTGGAACAAGGCTAAACTGAATACCAGTGTACGGATTTATCTCTGGTCTCACAAACAGCTGAGCGTCAATAAAAGCATACAAAGACACGGGGCCTCTAGAGAGAGTATTCCTTGCTGCCAGACCTAGAATAGCTGGGTGTCCGTCCACACCGAAAAGTAGATGGTAAGTTACCCTTCCATTTTCACGCGGCTTTGCGGCACATAGTATGGCAGATACGGGAAAACCTTCTCTATGGTCGTATGTTGCAGCAAGCGCTTGCAAAAGATCATCCTCTTTAGACTGTCGGATTAATGAATGAATGTGAAAGCTGTATTCAGGTAGGTGAATTGATCTATTCAAATTATCTGGTCCAAGACTGGCTCTCATTAGCTGCCTCAGTTGATGATCTTCTGTCAAATTATTTGGATCTAAATTGTAACCGAGCATTAGACTTAGGATGCTGGCTAAAGACGTCTCTCCAGTAAACACTGGTAATTGATCGAGGGTTTTTACTTTGAGTAGCTCTAGTCCTTTTTTAACACCTGGGTGAATTTGCAAGTTGTTTCTGGTGATAAATAATTCTTCACTGGGACTAACCCTTACATCATAATACTCACAGTTGGTTAATTGATCAGTGTACGTGATGTCATCAATTTTTTCACCTGCACACAAATCATCTATAAACCTGTTAAGCTTCCGCACACCATAGTGTGTCCCGCTGGGACCCCAACTTTTTGAAGTTTGATTCAAATAATCTTCAGCCGCTGCATCCAGTGGCAGAAACAACCACTTATTTTGTTTATCGTACACGACGGGAATTCTGTTGGGTAAATTTCTTCGACTGAGCGAATGGTTGTTTTTGTACGCAGTAGATAAGACTTGCCCTGTTTCATGCAGGGCTTGTTGAGCATCCAGTATGTTAGAGATATGGTGTAGGCTCAATAATACAAGTCTTATAGCACCCTCATTGTCAGTTATGGCTAGGAGATCTGGGTTGACAGTTGCTGCGCCATCCCACTCAAGCTCATCTTTGACATCTTGAAGCAAGCTCTGTACTTCTGGAATGTGGCTTAACCTAAATAAACTATACTCTATCTGTTCATCAATTTTTTCAGCGCCAATTGGGATACTAGCAATGTCTCTATATGGATTGTGGATAATACTGACCATATCAAGCTCATCACCTTTTTGTAATATTTCTTCTGGAAATAGCTTGAGTAAGTCTGTCATGTCAACTCTCTCATTATATCGATCTTCTATTATTCAGTGCCACTGATACAACATTTGCTCTCATTTTCAGCATCAACTCACATACAACTCAGCTTCAAAACTTGATGATTTCTGACATGAAAAATCTGGGTACAAAATGCAATATTGAAAATCAAGCTCAGCAGCCAGAGTTTCAGGACTTACTAGGAACAAAGCCGTCGCCACAGCGTCTGCCAACAAAGTAGTTTCGGCCACTACCCAACATGACAGTATCTGGCTTGGAGAACTCAGAGTACGCGGATCAATAATATGATGAAACCCTGTCCAAGCTCTCCGATTACCAGCTGAGCAGCATACAGCTGCGTTTCCGATTTCAGCCACCCCGATCACTTGAGAATCCAGACCAGGATGTTCCAGCCCAACTCGTAGTCGTTTTCCATTTGGCGAGAAATGGCGAATATCTCCCCCTGCGTCAACAGTATAAGAGAGTACTCCCATGCCACTGAGAAGTGTAGCAACTTCATCAACTAAGTGCCCCTTACCGGCAGCACCAAAATCTAGAATTGCTGACTCACGAAGCTCTAAAACCGGATGCGAGTATGCAATCACATCGTCCCACTTTGGTGGTACACGAAGCTCACCTGGACGCAAAGAGTACAGAGCGTCATATCCTGCGTCAACTAAGGTATTACCAATCAAGGGTGTGAAGGCTCCATCAGTCAATCGATACATTTGATGATACAGTTGCAGCAAATCCTGTGCATTTTCCGGCATGTGCTGTTCACCTGGCCGTGCTGCCAAAGCGCTCACCACAGAATCAGGCCGAAACCGTGAGTACACCTTGTCGTATTGCCCTATGCACTGTTCGACTTGCCGTAACACGGCATCAGCAGAAAGTGAATCAGGCAATTCAACATCTATAACCCATGCTGTCCCTATAGCATCGAACTTCAGCTGTTCTGTAACCATTTATGATTGAGCCTCAGACTTGATCTTCTCCAATGCATCATTGAATCCCTGTGGCGTTAAGGAGGAGCCTGAGACTTTGGATAATTTAACTTCGTTTATTGGTTTGCCAATAACTTGGGCCTTATAATTGGCAGCAAAATCTTCTTGTTTGGCTTTGGAAATTGCATGGGTTGCTTTCAATTCAACCTCTGCATCAGTGATCACACCGTCAGTCAACGTGAGCTCAACACCAATTTCTTCTGGTCCGGCAGGTGAGGTGTACTGCCCCACTGCTGCATATTCACCATCAACAAAGCTTGCTTCAGCCATTGCCTCTCCTGCAGGTTGAGCCTCGACTGAGTCAGTGACACCACCCGGAACAGAACTGGCATCACTTGGCTGCATTGCTTGATAACCGTATACTCCTGCACCCAATAGAGCTAAAACTGCCACAATAATTATTGCCGGCATCATGTTTGACTGATTCCCAGCGCTTGGCGCTGCGTCTATTGATTGGTCTTGTGATTGAGTATCCATGGTATTCCTATTGCTAACCGCACCTTATGCGGAACTGTATTACACAACACTGTAGCTTACTACAGTCTGTAGTTTATTGTATATGACAGAATTTGCTGAAAAAAAGCTGAAGTACTGGCTCAGCACACTGGAGATCGGTGCATTTACCATCTTCTTACGAATTTTTGGTTTATCTCTGCTTTAACTGCAGCAAAATGTGGCTTAGAAAGGAAAATATGAACTTTTTGGTATGGATAATTTTTGGAGCTATCGTCGGTTGGGTGTCCTCCATGCTCATGAAGACAGACAGCCAGCAGGGACTGCTCCTCGATATCATCGTAGGCATTGTCGGTGCTACACTCGGGGGATTGATAATGAACTTTTTCGGGGAGGCTGGTGTAACTGGGTTTAATGTATACAGCTTCATTGTGGCCTTGATTGGAGCAAGTGTCCTGCTCTTACTGGTAAAAATGGTCCGACGGGCGTAACTCAGTAATGCGACAACTGCATAGTCGAATCATTTGTTAACCTTGCAGGTAAAATCCGACATTGAATAGTCTCGTACAGAAATCATCACAATTCCACTTTTTTTTGCTAGTTTCACTTTAATTTCCTTAGCATTGGGGGAGTACTTTACAGCATTTGTGAGAATATTTGTTAACACCTGGGTAATTCTCCCTCGATCAATTTTTAACTTGACATTTAATTTGCCACTCAACTTAAAAATATGTTGTGTCGAAACCAGTCTCATATCCTGAATTATGTCCATCACTAACTCATCCATGTCCACTATTTCTTCCGAAAAAACGAGTTTGTTCTCACCTGCCCTGACCTCATCCAAAACGTTATCCAGCAGTTGTTGGAGAACGCTTGCCTTTTTTTCGATGCGTTCTAGGTATCCTAAGTACTTTTCACTTACAGATGATCTGAGCTGTCGCTTCACTAGTTGACTGAATGCCTTTATCACGGCAATTGGTGTTCTCAACTCGTGACCAGCAATTGCCATCATACGCTCTTTTTTCAGCTGATCGTTTACTTGTTGAGTAATGTTCCTAATCTTGACTACATGCCGACCCTGTACAAAGTGTGGAGCAATTGTTATCTGAAAGTTTTTCTTTGGACCATTTCGTTGTTTTACCTCAGCAAAAAATGTCCTCCGTTTCCTGCCTGTCAAACGTTTTCTTATCTGCTTTTTTAGTTTTTCTTCGTCACTAGGTGACACCAGGGAGTGAAGTAGCGTCTGACCGAAAACTATATCCCCGAACGCATCTACTGCTGAGGGATTGGCCTGTAAAATGACTGCATCGTTATCAATAATGAACAAAGAATCTGAGAGCGCATCAAAAACTGCCCTAAATAAAGCTTGTGTCTCCGCAAACTCTCTTTTTGTGCGCAACATTTTTGAAGCATCTGCAAAGGAAACTAAACATGCAACAATTTTTCTGCCCTCACGAATTGGCGATGTGGAATATTCGATCCACAATGGTTGCCCTGATGCCGCATACATTAGCTGTATACGACGCAATCGAACCCTGCCTGTCCTTAACGGCCTGGTAAATGCGCACACATCACTTGTGTGACTGCTACTAGCCCAAGGTGCCGAGCAGACCACTTCGTGCAACCCCTTCATTCGCAACTGCCTCCAGCTCGTCTGCAACAGCTCTAATGCTTTAGAGTTTGCATACTGGCAGTGCCCATGAACATCAACAATGATAATACCAAGTAGAAGGGCAGCCATTGATGGCGGACCATAGCGCTCTAACCATTCTTTGGCTGATTTTGGCTCAACCTGCTTCATACGTTCCAATTGTACAACACTCATACAGTTAATATCGATAATTCATCATAATTTTGCTATCATTCTAATAATCCATGTATTCTTCCATCAAACAGGTACTCGAGTTTCACAAGCTTGCGAAGAGCAGCTTGGTTGAAACCCCCACTGTTAATATTTCACTGGAGACCAAAGCATTGCGGGTCCGCCTCATCAGGGAGGAAACCGATGAGCTGATAGAAGCAATCGAACAAAAAAGCTTACGTGAAGTTGCTAAGGAACTTGCTGACGTACTCTATGTAGTGCTGGGTACCGTGATTGCCTTCGGATTACATTCAGTTTTTGGCAAAGTCTTTACCGCTGTTCACAATAGTAATCTTTCCAAATTTAGTAAAGACAAGAACTCAAACAGCACAACTTATCAAGGTAAAGTATTGAAAGGAAAACACTTCAAACCAGCAGATCTCAGTTTTTTACCAGAGGAATGAATACCTAAAATGAACAACAAATGCATTGCTAACACTAACCACAAGCAATTGAGCAGAGTCTTGTCGACACAAACAATTAATGGTACAGTCCATCCTTATGTCACAAACTAGATCTGAGCGAACTTTTTCCTTCATGAACTCACTTAGGCTATTCTTCACCGGCTTCGCTATGGGAGCTGCTGATATCGTCCCGGGTGTCTCTGGTGGCACCATGGCTTTTATTTTGGGTATTTATGAGGAACTCATCTACAGCATCAAAGTCATGAGTGGAGAGGTCATAGCTCTAGGAATTCGAGGTCGAATTAGAGAAGCATGGCAGAAAATTCCATTCGCGTTTCTTTTTCCGCTTGGGTTCGGTCTTCTGGCGGCCATTGGCAGTCTCTCAAAAGTTATTGCTTTTCTTCTCCATGATTACCCTTCTTTTATTTGGTCGTTCTTCTTTGGTTTGGTCATAGCGTCCATCGTAGTGGTTAGAAAACGAGTGGTTACATGGGATATCCAAGATTACGGCATTATGGGTGTAACCGCTATAGTGGCTTACCTTCTAGTCGGCGTAATCCCTGTTGAAACACCAAACAATCTCTTAATAACATTCCTGAGCGGAGCAATTGCAATTTGCGCCATGATTTTGCCAGGAATTTCTGGATCATTCTTGCTTGTTATTCTTGGCAAGTACGAACAGATCTTACAGGCTGTCCTCACATACGACTTCCTGACACTTGGGGTCTTTGCTGCTGGGGCAGCGCTAGGTCTGGCATTGTTTTCAAGAGTATTAAGCTGGCTATTCCGTTATTACCACGACGTCACCGTTGCTGCACTCATAGGATTTATGATCGGGTCATTGAGGAAAGTCTGGCCATGGAAAGAGGTCTTGGTAACCAGACTCAACAGCCACGGCGAGCTGGTAACCGTAGTAGACAAGAATATACTCCCCTCAGTATTCAACCTAGAAGTATTCCTCTGTATAATCTTATGTGTCGCGGGAGTTCTTTTGATTCTATTCTTGGATCGCATGCATGGAACCAAAGAACGAACCGAAGATATTGAGAATAAACGCTTTCAAAAAGATTTTGCCACCGCGCTCAAAAATCAAAAGCACAAATAACCTCACATCGCGTTACAATCCACAACTGTTTTAGTAACAAAAACAAACCGTATTAGGTCGCTTTTTGCAGTTTGCGTCCAATATTCTCATACAGTGCTTTTGTCATCGCAGTCAATTCGTATTCTGGCTTCCAACCCCAATCCTTACGTGCGGCTGAGTCATCGATTGTCCTGGGCCACGACTCAGCAATTTGTTGACGAAAGTCAGGTTCATAGCGAACAGTAAATTGTGGATCAATTTTTTTTATCTCAGCGACTAAATCAGCAGGGTTGAAACTGATAGCAGAAAAATTGTAGCTCGTCCGAACAGATATTTTGTCAGCAGGCGCCTGCATGAGTTCAATCGTTCCTCGAATTGCATCATCCAAATACATCATTGGAAGCACAGCATCTGCCTGTAAAAAGCAGGTATAACTATGAGCTTTATGGGCCCCATAAAAGATGTGGATTGCGTACTCAGTCGTCCCATCGCCTGGTGCTGCCTTCCAACCATTAAGGCCAGGATATCGCAGACTTCGCACATCAACACCATACTTTTTCCAGTAGTATTGGCAAAGAAGCTCACCGGCTACCTTTGTTGCTCCATACATTGTAGTGGGCTCAAGAACTGTGTGTTGTGGCACGTCCTCTTTTGGTGTAGTAGGCCCAAAAGCTGCAATCGAGCTTGGCCAGAACACTTTAAGGTTATGTTCCTTAGCTAGGTCTAAAACAAACTTAAGCCCGTTCACATTTACATTCCATGCTAGATCAGGATTTTTTTCACCACCAGCCGACAGCAAACCTGCTAAGTGATACACTTCAGTGATCTTATACTTTTTTATAAGCTTTGCTAATAAGTCTGCATCTGTTACATCACCTTTTTCAAGCACTCCTTGAAAATCGCTGGCTACCGTCTCCCGAGCCAAAGCAACCACATTATCCCGACCAAAACGTTCCTGCAGAGCTGGTACCAATTCGCTACCCACTAGCCCAAACGCTCCTGTCACCAAGATCTTAGACATAGGTCCTTTCTATAACTAAACTCACGAAAATCGATATTCTTATTATACGCTCGTAAAACACGAGTCACAGTCATGTTTAAATCTTTTGAGTTCTAATTGCTTCTTCGATCAAAGTTTTCGCTTGCTGCTCATGATTTTTTCGCCTGGCATACTCAGCTTCACTGACTTTACCATCTTCCACCAGATCTCGCCTCAACTCTTGTTGCGAAAAATTGCGATCTTGGAAAATAGCAATCATTGCCGACCGTTCTTTATTTAGTGCTGTAAGTTCCATTTGAAGTTCAGGACGATTTTCACTGCCTTGAGACTCAGAAATTAGTTTTTCCAGTATGGCCCTTTTTTTTGCTATAACAGATAGAAATTGGTAGAGTTCATTGAATGTAAACTCTCGTGCCAGCATCGATCTCTGTACAGCCTCCCATATCGTATACAACCGCAACTTTTCATGTAAGGTATAAACCCCTAGGTGCTCATCTACGCCTAGTGCTTGCCGCGCAGCGCTCAGCAACTGCAAAATATCTGACGTCTCGACCATCTCAGTTTGCCCACCCTCACGATCAATTCTAAATGTGTCGGTTAACGTAGGCACAGACTCATAGTATGAATACCAGCGTTTGTTGGTCGGCCGTGGGTTTAGAAGCAATCTGGCCTTGTTATTCCGTCGAGCATCTCTCAGCCGCCTGTTTAAAACTTTATCAAGCCCAAGTATATAGGATCGAGCTTCTATAGCGGTTCCGTACTTTCTCATTTTTCCAAGGACTATAACGCTCATACCAAGCAAATATCGCTCTACTTCATTTTTTTCTGCAGACAACGCCATACTTGATTCAAGCTGAAGATCTCCGACAACTGATCGGGTTGCCATAGCTTGCGTGACGAGTAGCTTAGGAACAATTCTTAATTCCTTTGCGGTGTAATGCTTAACAATGGCTACAGCTGCTTCACGCATTAAGTTGAAATGTCGCTGCTCGGGTTTTTGTCCTGGCTTTATAAGAAGCTGAAGCTCATTCTGAGCCACCAAGCGTTCAAGCACTTCCCAATATTCGCGCAAAACGACTAGGGCCTCAGAGAAGCTGGTCAGTTGTTCTGATTGCTCTAGTACTTTAGAAAGTTCACTCAGCTTAGAGACATAGGGGAGCAAAGTTGTCATCACAAAGTCATCACCCCTCATGTGCCGAAACACGGCCGCCAGCTCTTCCACTACCTGGAGCGCTGTGGTATCTAACTCGGGATCGGCTGTGATTGAGTCTTCTGGGAGAGAGCTTTTTAGAGATCCCAGTCTTCTAATCAGGTGTTCAAGCTCATCAGGAGTCCCTGCTTCTTTCAAGGTCGTGTATTTAATCCGAAGTGCGAGCTGCGTGTCGGTAGCGAAATCTCCCGTATATGAACTCAGCTCAAGCACACGCTGCACAGAAGTTGCCTCAGCTGCTTGTATCGGTCGCTGTCCTAAACCAGTAATCACCCTAGAGAGATAAATCGCATCAAGTTGACGCAAGAAAGCAAGTGTTTGTTTTTCTTGATCATTTAGTCGAAGACCCTGAAAGATTTGGGGTAAGTTGAGAGGTTGACCAACGGGATTTCGAGCGCCTGCTCTAATCATTTTTTCTCGAATTGACTCAAAAAAAGGCTGAGCCCAATCCAAAAGTGCTTCTAAATCTCTGCGCTTAAATCGCTCAGGGCGAAGCACCAAACGTTCATACGCCAATGTTACTGACCTTAGTTCCAACGGTGATTGAACTTGAACAAACTGCCGTTCTGATTGGATATGGTCAGCAACACTTCTTGGCGCAGTTCTCCACGCAGGATAAACCGCATCCATTGTCTGCTCTGAAACCAATTGTTGTTTTTTGGTGTATAAGAACCAGCATAACCCTTGCCAAGTTAGTCGATCAAATCTGCCTAAAAACGCTCTCAACTGAGCTACTTCAGCATTGATGTCCCTTCGCTGGTGCGCTTGTGCTAATCGCAACAATGCTGACACATCTCCCTGAAAAAACATCTGCGCATAGTTCTTGACTCTCTGGATCATCTCCTCGAAGAATCGGTTTTCTGTGCCGAAAACTAGCCGCAAACGTGCAACTTTGTTTTCATCGAGCTCTGCCACTTTCTCTCTGGTCAACCCGAATGCTTCTTTATCTTGAGCTGAAACAAGGAAATCAGGCTGAACAGATTCCTGTTCAGAGACTAACTCTTGTAAAGGCGTCCTTATTTCTGGCTGAGTCTCTGTAGCTGACTGAATGTACATCGGCTGTCCAGAGAGCGCAATTGCGTTTCTCACCTGCCGCTCAACGGCAGCATGCCATAAACGTGTAGCCTTTGTTAATCTGTCTTTGAGAGGAATAATAGAGCCCTCGCGCTGCCCTCGTCGAAAAAGAGACGACCAGCCGCGATTTTTTCCTTCAGGATTCTCTGGCATATGAGAGCAATTGTACAACACAACCATGTTTTTTCGTCAGCCAATACTTGTAGTACCGCACCCGAAGCCACTCCCCACTGACTCAATAAATCGTGATATAGTTTCACTGTAAGCTCAGCATGTTAGAGTTATCTACAAATCAAGGAAGTTATGCCAAAGACACTTTTTTTCAGTAACCTTCAACAAGAAGTCAGTCGCATTGACGCTGCCAAAGTTAGTAAGCGATTCGAAAGAGTCATCGAAAGCTACACCAATGAAAGGTTTCCAAAAGCAGTGATTGCCGGCAAGCAGTACTCAATTTTTAACTCAAATGACTACCTCGGCTTGAGGCATGACAAGGCCCTCAAAAAAGCTGAGCATCAAGCATCCATGCAGTTTGGAACCGGACCTGGAGCCGTGAGGTTTATTTCTGGTTCACTCTCTATTCATCGTGATCTGGAAAAAGCTCTTGCAAAGTTTCATGGGCGCGACGACGCCATGGTGTTTTCATCCGCGTTTGCTGCTAACATGGCCGTCATCTTCAGCTTGGCCAAAGGTCAAAGTAAAGATTCATTAATCAGCAATAACACTCTGGTTATTTCAGATGAGCTCAATCATCGCAGCATAATCGACGGCATACGAATTGCCGGGCTGAGTTCGGAACAAAAACAAGTCTTTCCCCACCTAAAACCAGCAGCTGTAGCCAATCTGCTTAAACAAAATGCCGGGAAGTTTGACCGCGTGCTTATCGTCACTGACGGTGTCTTTAGCATGCTCGGTGAACTGCAAGACCTTAAAACTCTCGCATCAGTCTGCGCGGAACACGATGAGTTATATGAACAAGGAGTCTTACTCATTGTTGATGATGCGCACGGAGTGGCAGCTTGTGGTGAAACTGGCCGAGGCACCGAAGAAGTAACCAATGCTCGAGCAGACGTTCTGGTCGGTACACTTGGTAAGGGGTTCGGAGCAGACGGTGGCTATGTCGTTGGTGACCAAATAGTTATTGATTATCTTAGGGAAGCCGCAGCTACATACATTTATTCAAACTCGATCTCACCTGGTACTGCTGGAGCAGCACTGACTGCTGTTCAGCTTGTTGACGGTGCTGAAGGGAAAAAACTTCTTGAACACATGCGATCTCTCATCGCCCATTTCAAAGAAGCCATCCAGTCCGCAGGTTTTACTTTGGCAGCCGACTCTCATCATCCCATTCAACCTATCCTCATTGCTGATCCAGTAAAATCTCAAGCTTTCATGCAATCAATGTACGATCATGGGTTTATTGTAACCAGCATTAATTACCCAGTCGTCCCTAAAGGTAAGGATGAAATACGCGTACAACTCAACGCGCAACAGACAGTTAAGGACCTAGACAACTTCATCATCACTGCAAAAAAAGTGGCTGCTGAAATTGGAATTGTATGAAATGAGTAACAATCGACACTGCTAGGAAAGTAGTCGATACAGAACCTGTTTAAGTTTTATGCCCCAACTTCCCACTGTCGTATTGCTCGCAGCAGGTGATAATACGCGCTTTTTTCCACTCAATAGTTTGACGCACAAGTCACACATGACTTTGTTAGGAAAGCCGATTATTGTGAGAACCCTTGAAAGTCTCGAACGCCACGGGTTCACTCACGTCGTAGTTGTAACATCTAAAGCCGACGCTGCTGCCCAACAATTTAATAAGCTCATTCACCAGCACAACCTATCTATACATGCTGAGATTGTAGTACAAGAAACAGCAACTGGGATGGGTGATGCCCTGTTAGCAGCAAGCAATCATATCTCTGGTGATTTTTGTGTGATCTCTCCATCGGCAATTCATGCTGGCGAAGTGCTTGAAACACTCATCGCAAAATCGACAAGCGGAGGAGCAATAGCAGTTTCAGAAACCAGTGAACCCTGGCTCTATGGAATCGTAACGCTCCAAAATAATCGCATAACCTCTATTATCGAGAAGCCAAAGCGCGGAGAAGAGCCTAGCAATTATAAAGTTCATGGCGTTTATTTTTTAACCCAAAACTTTTTGCAGATCTTAAAACAAACCCCACCGGAACAGTACAATTTTGAGACTGCCTTAGGCACTTACTTTGCTCAATCAGAAGTTGCTGCGGTCACTCACCAACTGCCACTGCTCTCCCTGAAATATCCTTGGCACTTATTTCATTTTCAAGCAAATTTTTTCAATCAGCTACAATCATATACTTCGCCCGATGCTCAGATTGCACCAACAGCCAGTTTTGATACAAGCAGTGGACCCATTGTTATTTCTGCTGGTGCCACTATCAGTCACTGTGCTCGCTTAGTTGGGCCAGTGTTTGTTGGAAAAAACGCATTTGTTGGCGACTTTACCCTGATCAGGCATTCAAGTATTGAGGCCAACTCAAGAATTGGCCCTCATTCTGATGTGACAAGAAGTATCATCCTACAGGATAGTAGCATGCACTCTGGATTTCTTGGCGACACAATTGTAGGGCAAAACGTCAAAATCGGTACGGGTTTCGTTACCAGTAACAAACGGCTCGATCGTCAACCAATTACCGTTCAGGTGAAAGACAAAACAGTAGAAGTCGGTCGGGGATTCGGCACAGTTATTGGTCATAATAGCAACATCGGAATTCGTGTGAGCACTATGCCAGGAAAACTCATAGGTTCAAACTGTGTTCTTTTCCCAGCAGTGACAGTTTGGGCCAACCAACCCCACGACACTTTGCTTAAACCACCGCACCAGAATACAACTGAACATGAGAAATGAACTGTCAGAATACAAAGCTGTGCTCTTCGATGTTGATAAAACAATAGCTGGGGCCAAGCAGCAACTCACGCCACGCACACAGCGTGCCCTCCAGCAACTTCTTGAGTCACACTTCACCATTGGCCTCTGCACTGGAAGACATTTTGCTACACTCAAACCAGGTGTTCTCAAGTACTTCCCCAAAGACGCTCACCACATAGTCGCAGGTGGCGCTCAAGTTATAGACACTATCGGCACCGTACACTGGGAGAAGCTCATCCCATATTCTGTAATCACGGAAATCTTGGACTACCTCAGCTCTATTGATGCAAAAATTATTTTGCAACACAATGCACATATGTACGGGAACCCGCGAGCACTGATGGAACAATCAAACTCTAATAAAACTGAGTCGTTAGTTGTTATGGAATCAATTGAGCTATTGCCACAAGTTGATCTACCACTCATAGTTGCGCACGACATCTCACCAGAACAATATCAAAAAATAAATGCTCATAAAGCTTTGAGTGCTAAGTACATGCAAAGCTATAGTGGTACTTGGTATGTCGACATCACAGCCCAAGGAGTGAACAAGCTTACTGCACTTCGCCATTGGTGTGATATAAAAAAAATACTACCGAACGAGATTATTGGGTTTGGTGACAGTGAAAATGATATTGAGTTTTTGCAGTTTATTGGCTGTGCAGTAGTTGTTGATAATGCCAGTGACCAAGTAAAAAAAATCGCTGCACATATTACGGGTGCATACGACGAAGATGGTGTAGCACAGTGGCTTGAAAAAAATCTGCATATCTAGGAAATACCTATGATGACGTGTATATTTCCCAGTGGCTCACAAACATCCCTGCGTCACGTTGTTGTTGATGTGTTGGTGCTTTCTAAAGATGAAAACCAAATCCTATTGGTACGCCGAGCTGCACATTTGAATAACGGTGGTAAATGGGGAGTAGCTGGCGGATACATGGAACGGAATGAAACTTGCAAACAAGCAGCACTGCGTGAAGTCAGAGAAGAAACGGGCTACACTGTTTCAGAACCAAAACTCCTTGCTGTCATCGACAAGCCAAACCGAACTAATGAAGATATGCAAAACGTCTCCTTTCTGTACTCAGCACATGCCTTAGAACAAGTTGGTGAGCCAGACGCTGAGTCGTCAGAAATTTGTTGGTTTCCAATCACTTCGTTACCAGCAGAAACAGAGTTTGCCTTTGATCATTTTGAACATATAATGTTCTACTTAGAAAAAGAAAAGATGCAACATGAAAATCTCTAAAGCAATTATTGCCTGTGCCGGATACGGAACTCGTTTTTTGCCGATCACAAAAACCATTCAAAAAGAGATGCTCCCCATTCTAAATCGACCGCTGATCGACTATATAGTCGAGGATTGTGCTAATGCCGGCATTGAAGAGATAATTTTTGTTGTGAAAGAGGGTCATGATATGGTCCGTGATTACTACACACGCTTTGATCAGCTTCAGCAGTATCTAGAAAAAATGCACAAGCTGGAAAGGTTCGAAAGATTCACTCAGCCGAGAAAAAATCTCACGTTTAAGTTCGTCACTCAAAAACTATCTGAACAATACGGCACAGCGGTACCCGTTCGACTTGCTCATGATTATGTGAAGAATGAAGATGCATTTCTGGTTTTTATGGGTGATGACTTTGTTTTCAACAGTGATGGCACATCAGAAACGCAGGCAATGATTGAACTTTTTCGCAAATCGAACTCGTCTGCACTGGCTACTTGTATCAACAAAGAACCTGAATCACTCCATAAGTACGGAATAGCAGCGCTTCGAACTGACACGAATAACGGTTGCCAATATTTGCTTCGGTTAGTAGAAAAACCTCAACCCGGCACTGCTCCTTCTACCTTAGCCAACATTAGTAAATACATTTTTACTCAAAAAGTCTTTTCTGTTATAGAAAATCAACAACCTGACCCAGAATCTAATGAGCTGTATATTACTGATACGATTACTACGTTGGCTCAACAAGACCAAGTCGTTATTCATACACCAACCGGTGAGTACCTCGACGGTGGTGATCCTATCGGTTGGTTGAGAGCTAACCTGATTGTTGGACTGCACCATCCCGACTACAAAAAGCCACTAGCTGAGTTACTGAAACACGTCAACAAAAACTGATTGCGCTAATTCCTGCCTGGGCACCTCTTTTACAAACACAAAGAAGCTCGTATCCACATCTACTCACCAAAAATTACTACGTAGTACCCTTTGTCATGACGCACACATACATTATTGTATCGAGCGTCCAACTGAGCTTCTCGATGTCCTTTTGTAGAAGAATCAAAACACCACTCGATCAGAGCAACTCCTGTTTGGGCAATGAAAGAATCACTGGTCTGCATATTACGACAGTACTGATAAGCCAAGTTTTCACCAATTCGATGGCCAGAATATGACTTAAGCGCTTCAGGAGGATTCGCTGGGTCCTCAAAGTCTTTTTTGAATCCTGCATGACCGTCCAACCCACCATTTGCTAGTAAATCACCTACCCGTTTTTGAGCATAGTTGCACAAGGCTTCATGTTGCACTAACTGATGAATTCCATGTGACTGCCTATATGAATTAAGTGCCGAAAATACTTCATAGTCAGAAATCGATGGAAAAGTTGGTGGTTTTGGTGAGGAAATTGAAATCGTTTCTGCTGGTACTGAACGGATAGGAGCTGGTTTTGCTAAGAGCAAAACCACCACACCCACTTGCCCCAAGTTAGGATCATCAACAACAAGTGCTGCAATACCTACCTCAGAAAACTCCCCTTCCAAAGCCGCTTGCCGCTGTTCGTCTGAATCTAGTAATGCAGTAACCGCAGCTTTCGTAAAAAAAGGTCCAATCAAAGTATGTTGGCTCACCCACTCGTAAACATAACGTGAGCGCTCGAGTTCTTCTTCCAATGTTTCACTCACTTGAACTTTTTCTTGATCGTATTCGTGATTTGCTAATTCTTGGCGAATTACTTCAGCTGCCCTGTCTAACACTTCATGAGACTTAAGTGCACCCAAACCAGCAGACTCCCTTTCTTGATTTAACTGATCCAAAAACGCACTTGCTGTTAAATCAGGCTCATTGCGAGGTGGCTGCACAACAGAACTAAGTGCAGCTTCCGAATCAAGAAATCCGAGTACGAGCAACAATCGCGCTACGGGTTGTGGCAAAGGCCAGCGCGCCTGAATAAGAAAAAATGCCCCCAGGATAACGTTGAGTCCAATACAAAAACCAATGATCGCCAGGCGTACAGACGCCCAAGTGAAGTATCTCCGCACAAGCTGATTATAGCAGCCAAGCTGTCTCAGACTGGCATCAGTTGCTTCTTCGTACAGAAAGCTTGCAAAGTGAACAATAGTTTGCAATGATAGTTCTATGCGTCAATCAAAAACCATTCTACTAACCTTGTTACTCGGCATCGGTGCTGTGCTTTCCGCACCTAAAGCCTATGCTGTTGACATCAGCGTAACGACTGATGGGGTTATCGAATGGTATTCTGATATGGTTCTGGGTGAAAACACAGACTCAGAACTTGAGGACCGCAGAGAAAAGCCACTTCGCAGCATTCCCCCGACCGCCAACCAAAAATTACGAGTCAAGCCCGATGGCCAACAGGTCAGGGTTGAACTCAAACAACCTTCCCAAAACAACAGTGATTTGGTTGAATCTCAAAAAACCGACCGTCTGCGACTTGAGCTGCCTGCCCACCAGAATGAGCAACAGCAGCAACTCGAACTGGCCAAAAAAAGAGCCCTCACCAACTCTTCTACTGTAGAAGAAGAACTTAAATTTTTGAAAGAAAAAAATCGAGAGAAAAAAGAACTTCAAGAACAGTTGCCACCAGAGATACTTGAACAAAGAAAACAGTTTCAAGAGAAAATCATAGAAGAACGCAAAGAAAGATTAAATGAAAAGATTGAGATACAGAACAAGCAAACCCCTCGTGGTCAAGAACTCGACATTTCCAGTCGGCAGATCAAAGCTGCATTAAAAAACCAGCAGGTATCGATCGATCCCGAGACAAACACCATTTCCATTATCACCAAAGATGGTACAGAACGAGTGCTGACAACCCTCCCTGATCAGGCAATCGAAAGAATTATAGAAAAAAGAGGACTTGAACAACTTGACGAAGAGAATCTGGAAATTCGAGAAAATGAAGGAAAACTTGAGTATGTTGCCAGAGCAAAAAAAGCCAAGCGCTTGTTTGGCATCTTCCAGAGAGAAATAGATACTGAAGTCGCTGTTACCGAGGAGGGTGAAGTTACTGAGACTGTTCAGCCTCGAAGCTCTGTTATCGGCAGATTTCTAGACCAAATGTCGTTTTAATGTAGCAGCGGTCGTCAAATAACCCGATCTCTAGTAACATTTTTTACCACTTGTAGCCGATTGATTTGAGTACTGGTAATAACAAATCGAGCGGTAAACCTAGTAATCCAGTATACGAACCATCAATCTGATTGATAAACGATATACCTGGTAAATAGGCAACTGTAAAACCTCCTGCCCAAGTTGTAACCGCTTGCTCGGTCACATATCGGTCAATCTCCGCTTTACTCAATGGCCGAAGCTTGCACCGTGTTACGGCTGTGTCCTGAAATAAAAAAGTGCCACCTAACCAAACACAACACCCTGTGTATGCTGATACTTCAGACCCAGATTGCAGTTCGAGCATCTGACGAGCATGGTCACTTGTGGAAGGTTTTTCCAAAACAACTCCTCCAGAGACCAAGAAAGTGTCAGCGCTGACAATACAAGCATTCGGATGTTGAGTTGCAACAGTTTTCGCCTTCTCAGCTGCAACCAGTTGGGCACGTGTACCCAAAGAATGGTGCTGAATTGCGCGTTCGTCAATTTCTGCAGGCACGACTGAGAAGTTCAAACCTACAGCGGCTAACAACTCTTTCCGTTGGATCGACTGAGAGGCCAAAATAAGTTGAGGTGGTTGATCTGCTGTCATAAATAATAATGATAATTTTAAAAGAGATTCACTCGCCTCAGGCTTCTGCTTGATGCTACAATGTTCCTAATTATAAGTGATTGCACTTACTTTCTCTAAAGAAGAAGTTAAACAATCAGAAAGGTCATGATGTTCGGCAGCGTTAACCCAATTGGAGTACTAATTGCTGGTCTTTCTCAAATGCCTCTAGGGATGGCTTGGTATGGTCCCCTTTTTGGTAAAGAATGGACAAAGCTGATGAACTTCAGTGAAAAAAGCATGGCTGAGTCCAAAAAAAACATGGGACCAACTTATGCTACTCAAATGGGGGCCTCACTTCTTCAAGCCTTTGTGCTTTCTCTTATAGCAGATGCAACTCAGGCGGATACGACCATGCAATTTATTTTACTCGGGTTTTGGATTTGGTTGGGCTTCACAGCCACAGTCCAACTGACCGGGAAACTTTTTTCTGGCAAACCTTTCAACCTCAAACTGTATGCAATTGATACGGGATACCAACTCACGGTCATGTTGATGATGGCAATAATTCTCAGTTTATTTTAGTGTTGATCTGAGCTTTTTGATGTAAAACAACAATTAGTTACGGCGCACATCAGATGCAGTGCGTGAATTTTGTTGTGGCCGTGCAGGTTGTGACGATTGAAGTAGTTTGGCTTTTTCGGCTTCCTCTTTCTCTCGCCGACGTTGGTTCTCAGCAAAAAAATCAGCAATTCGCCGTTCTTCTGCTTGCGTGACTCTATGCCATTCTTCTTCCATTTCCTCCAGATATTCTCGATACTCTTGGCTCCAAGTGTCAAGCTCATCACTTGGTTCCGATTCATTCATTAGTGGTGTAATCATTGGTGTTGTTTCAACTAGTGGTGGGAATGTTTGCTTAGGTGGTTGCAGTTTTTCCGGCGGACTGATGACTAAGTCTGGCTTTCTTCCCTCATCAGTTGCAGTCACAGAGGGCGCTACACGAACAGGCTGTTCATCAAGTGCAGGTCGTCGCTCATCTTTTTTAAACAGCGGTTCAATTGGTTCTTGAGTTAGCACGGTCGCATCCTTAGCCGGTTTGCCAGATTTTGGTTGTGAATACTCTTCTTCGGCTTGCCTCCGCCGCCGCCGTCTTTCCTCATCTGCTTGTTTTTCTTGCAACTCTTGTTTCTCTCTAAGAGTATGTGAATACTTTCGTCGCAGTTGATCCAGTGTTGGTGTATAGAAGAAATTATCCGCCGCAACCCCTTCGGCTGCCAACTGCTCAACTAATTGTTGGTACTCCGTCCGACTTGCCTCTGTCATGCTGTGCACCTCATCATCGGTCATACCAAGGGTATCTAAACCTAGCTCATGTGCTTTTCTTTCCAGTAAACCTCTCTCAGTCTCTACAAACATCAGAGAATAGAGTCCCGATATTCCAGAGATGCCAGCACGCACTGAGAAAAAAGCCAAAGCTGGAATAGCCTTCATCACTCCTCGACCAGCAAATGTAACCACCTTGGGAGCAAACTTCATAAATGGTTTGAGACCGAAATAATAAGCAATCTTTAGAGCCAATTTGGCTGATGCGTAGAGCATACCTTTCTCTATCGCCGAGAGAATCAAAACTGCGAACTGGAGTTTTTCCTGGCGAGTAACTTCCTGTAGTCGATTCTCCTTATACGCAAACTTAATTTTCCGCCAGAGTGCCCACATCTTTTTGTACGGGTTGTGTTCAGTAATAGGCAGCATTTGCTCAAGTGCCACATCGATTGCATTGAGCTCATTTTGTGACAGTTCAGTGTCACGCGTTTTTGGAATCATGTAATCAATAATGGCTTCCACAAGCTCTGGGTTATCACCAGTTGCAAGTTCTTTCTCCAATCGCTGATAAGCCTCTCGACGAGACCTAAACGCATAGAACTTCTTTTTTTGCTTGGGTGTTAAATGATCCGTTTTTTCCGATGCCACCGAAGACTGAGCTGAGAAATCACCTTGAGGACCAGAGAAGAATGCGCCTTGTTCAGACATACAGACTTAAGTATAAAGTTTTTAATCTATCCGAACTTCACTCGGTTCTGTGCCAGGCAGTGAAGTTGGCTCAACATCCCAATCGACTTCCTGGCCGACTGCAGTTTCCAGCTCGGATATAAACGGTGCAAAATCAAATGGCTGGCTACGAACAAACTTCAGCAAGTTCGAACCCATCAATCCCATAACAACCCAACCTGCGACAGCAACCAAAACCATTGTCCGTATTACTGACGTGTTCTCAGCTGTACTACTTCTGACGGAGAGATACAGTTGCCCAACAAACGCTAACCACATGAGGCTGACTAAAGTTCTCAGTAAGTAGGATG
This sequence comes from uncultured Pseudomonadales bacterium, assembly GCA_964494905.1. Lineage (GTDB taxonomy): Bacteria > Patescibacteriota > Microgenomatia > UBA1400 > PJMF01 > CAZBMX01. The sequence goes on from CAZBTU010000009.1 coordinate 21,311, forward strand.
CCAGCCCTACAATGAACTGTGAACTTTCTTGGACTGAAACAGCTACCGAATCAAAAACACTCATTACCAATAGAGTCAAAAACAACAGAAGTGTGATTCGCCCCAATACGGCCCAAAAATGTGAAAGTACTACGCGTGTACTTTTACTTATGGCAGCTATGGCACCAGTGCCGTATATCACAACTTCAAAAAACGCAAACATGGTCAAAAGTGAGAAGATGAGTCCTGGAATTATTAGTAAGGACATACCACCAATGGTTAAGAAGCTAGAAAAAAGCGAGACAGCCAACACTAACCAAAACTTGCTTACTGACTCCTTAAACGACAGTAAAATGCCTTCCTGTTTATGAAATAACAATCTCACTAAAGTGGCTTGCGTCAGCATGCTCTGTACAACTATGCAGATGAAAAAAGTAACTGCTAATACTGCGAATGCCCACAAAAACTCTGGTGTCAACAGCCCAGCAAGTGATCTTTGTTCAAGAAAAAGTGTCACACCCTTGGTGAGGCCCAAGGCTGCTGCTGCCACACCAAATACAACTACCATCGAAAACTGTACCAGAGTACTGAATATGCTCACTACCAGCAAACTCCCCAGCCGAGCGGTGCTCAAGTTCCATGCATGCGTCAGAAGCTCTGTGAAACCAGGTAAATTTTGCTGTTGAGTTGATGGGTGCGCGCTCACCTGAGTCTTAGTTCTTTTTTGAGTCCGAGTTGGACGCGCGAGCGATTTCTTTGTTTGTTTGGTTTTCATAGTGATCTTTCCAAAGTCTCAACTTGCTGTCGACACTCATCTTCACAGGTAAATGCTTTGTCGGGGCTATCACCCGCTATTCCACTGTCGCAAAGTTCAACACAAGATTTACACTCAGTAAACAACCGTGACTCAACTTGCAAACACTGGCCTTCAACGACTGCGCAATCGGCATACTCGCGGCAAAAATCCCCCAAACGATATTCAAGAGTACAAGCCTCTGGCGCCTCGGCCCCACACTCTATATCCAAACCATGGCATGAGGTTATTTCACATGTGGCATCAGGAGCTAACGATGCCTTGGGCCACCCTACTTTCGTCGAAAAATCGCCTGTTTCTGGGTCAACCCAAATTTGACAGCCACTCAACAAACCTGCTACCGCAAACATCGCTACCACAGCCAGCACTCGACTCTTCATACGAGCCAGTATAGCATGATTTAACTCCATTTTCTGATATTCAGACGCTCTTAAAAGGGAACTATTTTTGCGGATTGCAAATATTTTCAGTACTAGATCGCCACAGCCTCGGGTTGACCTTCGTTGCTGGCAAATTGCTTCGAGATCTCAGAAACAACTCTTCCGATATATTGATCAATTTCAGCATGTGTTGGAAGCGGTTTCCCTGAATGAAACTGTTGTCCATAAAATGTGTTGATAGCTTTGCTGAAAGCACTCAGCACTTGCTGAGAACCGATTGGTGGAATGTCGGTGCTTTGTAGAGCAGTCATAAACTTATCTGAAAAATAGCTTTGCAGTTCCCTGATCTGTTGTATTCGTTCCGTCTCTCCCTCTTCCTCCACAAACTCCACCTGGTTTCCGCCAACAGCCAGTTGCAGCTCTTGTTCATTTAACTGCCTCAATCGTGCAATCAACGCCTTTCGCTCTGCACTCAGTTCTTCTTTCAGTTGATGATGTTGCTGTTCATCAGGCATTCCCTGTTGTTCCAAAGCGGCTAGCCGAGCAGTAATCTCACCTATCTGAGCAAACACTTGATCAGAATCCCTTCTCACTTCCTCTAATGGGAGAATCTTCTCTTCTAGTTTTTGTCCACCTGGGTCTGGGCCTTGTCCTTCGTAACTCATACCTTAATTGTAGCAAAGCTGTGCGTTCTTACAATCCATGATAGAGCTTGTCTCCCAAAAATCCAGTCACTTCTGGCCTGATAACTGGTCCGCCCAAGAGAGTAGCTGGCATGATAGTGAACCGGCCAAACCGATCATTGACCGCGTCAAGAGCTCTGCTCACCCGCTCTCGCTTGGCTGCCTCTGGTAAAAGTGATGGTTGGACTGTGACTAGTGGCTGCAAACCACTCACCCATACACCGAACTTAATGATGGGGAAACTCCGCCGCCAAGGTCGGTACAACTCGTCATAGATAATTGGGAAAATTTCAGCTGTATGTTGCACCCAATACTTCAATGTCCGGTGAGCTGACCAAAATTGGTCATGTCCCCATAAGGCTATGCCTACTTTGCGACCAGCTAACTGCATGTTCCTCACCTTATACGTAGCTTCTTCCAGCAAATTGAGTACGACACGTTTGATAGCATCCTCATTATCTTCCAACCGATATCCAGTAATCGTTCTCCCCACACTCTGCATGTGAGGGACTTGGCGCTCATGAGTAAAAAAGTGTGGCTCCTGGCCTAAGCCAATCAAACGCAACTGCTTGCTCCAAAAAGGCCCAAAGGCTTGTTCTAGCGTTTCATCATCGATCAAGTTGATCATGAGAGGCGTGTACACACCTAGCCGCTGCAATCGCTTTTCCAGACGGTGCCCAATACCACAGACACTTGAGAATGGGGTGCTTGCCAGCAGTTGATCCAGGTTTTCGTCAGTCACCTCTGTCACACTGCCTTTGGGAGAGACTTCACTGGTCATTTTGGCAAGTAACTTATTCCAAGCTATACCAACATTACAAGTCACCCACTCGCCCAAAGTATCCTTGACCCGTTCTTGAAGACGCTTCCCGTACGTAATTAAATCAGGGGCAAATGTCCGGCAATCAGTCATATCAAAAAAAGCCTCATCAAGAGAGAAAAAGTCCACTGTAGGAGCGACTTGAGTAAAGAGTTTCTTCAGTGCGTGAGTACACGATAAATAGACGTCAAACTGAGCCGGAACGGTAATCAAGTCAGGAGCCTTCCTGCGAGCCTCACCCAAAAGTTCCCCTGTTTTAACCCCCAAAGCTTTGGCCTCTTTGGAAGCAGCTATCACACAACTTCGACCTGCGGACTTGAGAACCCCAACTGGTTTACCGCGCAAAGCAGGGTTTTCTTGTTGCAATACAGTGGCAAAATACGCATTGATGTCTAAGTGCATGATTCGCTTTTGAGGAACCGATGCCTCTGCCGTGAGATTTTTTATTCCATCCATACTTCCTCCAGCATCCATGTCTCTCTATCCCGATCGAATAACACTCGATAAACGGTTCCTTGGCAAAGGAGTGCATACATACGTTTGCGCGTTTGGCCTTCGCGGAAATCACTCACTAGGGTAATCGTCTCTACGGACAACACCTTGTTATTCCAGCGAAACTTCCTGGGACAAAAAGCACCCTTGGCATACGTGCCTACTACGGCAATTGATTCGTGTATTGTTTGGTACATGCTTGTATCAAACACGAAAAATAGGCGAATGTAAACTCACTCTTAATAGATCAGTTACTTTTAGCTTGTGTATAATACACAGTTGAAGGAGTACCCATGTCTCTCAAAGAATTTCTAGGTGGACTTATAGCCGAACTCGGTAAAGGATCACAAGCACCAAATTTACCTAAGCAGAACCAACAACCCTCAGCCAAAGCTGCTCCTGAACAAGGTAGCGCACACACTGGAGAAGCGACTGAGACAAAAGCCTCATCTGAGGTCAGCCCGGAACGCCTCTCAACCGTCAACCGTGTGTACATTGATGTACCAAGTTTTGAGCTCACAATAGATGCTTCCCCTGCGGGGGGAAGCTGTGCCATGGTCGTCATTGATGAGCTTGGTCAAGTCAAACACACGGTGATCGAACAACAAACGCTTTATCTAACACAGTCAGACGAGAGACCACAATTAACCGCAAGTGAACTCAATCAAGAAATCGGCTCAATATATATAGGCACAAGAAGTCGCACTAACATAGCACAGAATAATATTATGCTATCCGACATCGTAACTGATGGAGACTTGATTATCGGCAGTGGCTCAGTCTCCATAACCGGAGCAGACAACCATCAACTAAGCATGAGAGTTCACGGAAGTGATGGCCTGACGCCCTCATTCATGAAACATACGACTACGAAACATCGAGTAGTCCAGATACATCTATTGCTGCCAGGAGAAAAAAATATATCTGTTGTTACTCCAAACTCCAACAGTACCCTGAGCACACCCAAGTTCATGGCACCAGAAGAAAAAATTGCGTATATCCAGACCACACTTATCCCAGAAATCGAGGAAAAACTTAATGAAAAAATTACGCAAAAACGACTCCGTGCTGAGGAAAAAATACAAAGGAAACGGGAAAAAGCTGCTCAGAAACGCCAAGAAGCGGTAGTGAAGCAAAACCAACATGAGCAAAAAGCACTCCTTAAAGAAGCCAAAGCCCAAGAAAAAAAACGAGAAGCACTAGAGGCGCGAAGGCTAGGTAAGCACAGCAAAGCCTTGGATAAAGAAACTGCAGCAAGAGATGCTATGAGAGATGCTGAGGATCACAGAAAAGACGGTCGGTCAGCCTATCAAGATAAGCTGCAAGAAGCAAGAGACATAGAACAAGAAATACCTTCTATTGAAAGAGAACTTGCCCAAGAAATCAGGGAGCTCCAAAAAGAAACCCAAGCAAGAATAGAGCGATATCATAATCTACTCAAACAACTGCAATAGAAAAAAGCCGGCTATTGCTAGCCGGCCAATTCCAGAGAAAAACAAGGTTCAGCAGTCATTTTTACTGTTTGGTGAAGCTCACAACTGCACCTCGTTGCAACTCTACTATGTACCCGTCACCGACGTTGCACTGGGTCACAAAACTGCCAGGTTCGGCAGTCGGTACCGTGTATAGGCGTGACTCGACCAAGAAAACCCACGCGTACTGTGGCTCACCAGCCCAAATCATCTGACCAACGGCTGGTTGCGAGTACTCTACAGGCAAATCTGTGCCCGTATGCGTGATTACTTGGGCGGAATCACCCTGGTAATATGTGCCAGCTATGGTCCATTGGCACGCCTGCACTGTACCCATATAGGCATCACCGGGTGCCCAAGATTTGATCAAACCAGCAAAGACAACCAAGCCCAAAACACAACCGAGCGCTATGAACAAAAAAGTCATAGTAATCGCAAAGTCTTTTCCTGACGCTGGTTGCAATGGATAAGCATACAACTCATCAAGATATACTGGTTGCGACTGCTTTTCCCAATATGGGTACTGCTCATTGGGCTCTTCATAGTAAACAGTCTGCTTCAGTTCTGATGGGTCTGCGTAATACTGCTGTAATTCGTAGTGTTCACTTGATTCCTGATCTGGCCGCTGCGGCGGCTTTGGCAATGCACCCATTCAAGTATTTCTCCTTGTTTTCTGAGGGATATTAATGATCAAGCATACATAAGCTGCGCGAAGCAGCCCAATACACTCATATACCATCGTGAAAATGGCATTTTACATTATACCGCACGAGAACTTACTCATCTAAATTGGAACCACCCCACTCAACCACAGTGTAGCCATTTCTGGTAATAACAGCTGGGGCTGGTGCAGCAAGTTCAACTTTTGCCTCTGAGCGCTTAAACACCATGAACACCCTGATTAGGCTGTCCGGCTGTGGTGCAATGGCGAGGCCCGCGCCTTCTGTGTATTCTGTGTCTAAGAAACGAACAAGGTTAAATGGGTTGCGACTCATGGCTGGATACCAATACGTGACAAAATCAGCGATCTCGCGGCTATTGAGTCCACGTGTCGCCAGCTCCTTTTCCAAAAAGGGAACTACTTCAGCTCCTGCAATACAGTGTCCTTGTGCAAACTCAGCGGAAAATGGCTCTGTACGTGAACCTTCCCAGAACAAATATGGGTATTCTTTTCCTGTACCAGACTCAATGAGTCGGCCATCTGGGTGTGCAGTTACTTTCCAGCCAGACCCAGTACGCTTGGGATACTCTGCAATTACAGTTCCAGCTGAGTAGGCAAGATCGACAGTCACTTCTGTTGGTGTAGTCGGATACACATAAATTACTGGCTTCTTGACCAGTGGCGCTGTTTTGTAGTTGGTATCACCAAATTTATAGGTAGTACTCTGTCCGCTAGGACACACCACGTCAACATACCAGTCCTCTCCGGGCATTTGAAAAGAGCTGCTCTGTTCCTCTTTTTGGTAGAGAAAGACCTTAAATGTCTCCGTCGCATCTCCCTGGCCCTGTTCAGTAATCTCCAAACCGACCCTATAGCCCTGAGACACCTGTTTTTCTGGAAACTTCAGCTCAGACAAAACCGTTGACGCGCTGATGCCGCGCCCAGTCAGATCAGGCCTCACTTGTTGGGGAAGCACTCCGCAGAAGCTGATCATCTTATCGATTGTGGCTTTGAGTTCACCGGCGCGCGTTACTGATTTCATCTGCGACCACCGCTCTCCGTTCACCGTTGGTTGTGCGGCGATCTGGGCAAGTCCTGTGGCAACATGGCCTTCTCCTAGCAGTAAAGGCACAATTTGTTTAACAACCTCAGCGTACTCATCAAATGTCCATTGGGACATCTCAACCTGTTCTGATTTGTCGCCACGTGACTCAACGATTGGGACTACACGATTAAACTTTGCACCTTCATTGGCAAACCAGCCTATGTCACCAGTAACCTCATTGATCATGGTGTTAATGCCTTTTGCCGTCCCAAAAGTCTCTGCTCTCATTCCTAAGTTCAACACGGTCGCCGGATTAAGTAAAACCACATGTTCAGCAGTAAGAGGATTAATCAAAGCCTGCTCAGCATCTTGCGAGCTCATGTTGAGACTCCAAGTACGATCTTTTGCGAGGTCTTCGTCCAAGAGTCTCTCCAAAACTCCCAGCACTTCACTCACATGATTCGTTTCTGGTCTGGAATAGTCATATCGGAACTCTCGCCTTAGTCGATTGAGCTCCCGAGAAAACAATTGCCTGAGATGAGGAGTTCGATCTGGTTCTGTGCTAGGTGCAACACCATCAGGCATAGCTGGCTGCCAGGTTCGAGGGCGACCGTTATCGATGAAATATTGTTTGTTATAGAGATCATCTATGCCCATAGCTCATTCTTCAGCGCACAGCGCATACGTAAAATACTTGTAAGTCAAGCATATACCCTAGCCTCAGTGCTTGTCCAGTTCTGCCTCAGGGCAACTTATTTAGGTGGCAAAGATTACTGACTAGACACCAATAACTGCTAAGTCGCCGTCAAAAACTGCTGGAATAGAACGGGAGGCTTCAAGCTTGGTAACTTCCTTAAGTTTGCTCATCTGCACCACCTGATCGAATGTAGCCATTATGCAAGTGATGTCGCCGATTGCAGGGCCAAGCACTTGGGCAAACCGGCTGAGATCTAGTTGTCTTGAGTTTGATTGCCGAACCAATACCGGAAACTGCATGAATGTAAAGTCGGGGTTGTGTACTAATTGCGCCATCAAAGCTACCAAATAACTATCAACTTTACTTGAACCCTCTAGCTCAGACAATGCCGGCGGAACAACTTCTAGACGGAAAGACATGAAGCCCTTTCTGGAGGGTACTCCTCCATTTGTTAGTGTTAGCCGTATTGTATACCACCCGAACAGACAGGTATCTGTGACAGGAAAGCCATACCTCATCTAAAGCCGCTAGCCTACTTACAAAAAACCTGATTTTGTTATACTGGTAAAGACAATAAACCTATTATGACCGAATCAGATAATCATTTTCAGCCTGAGCGCTACACTTCCGTCCCAGAAAACAATCTGATTGAACGCGTCCTGTCTGGTTTATACTACCAAACTGCCACAGTCACCCATGAGAGCAAATTAAGAGAGGCACCAGTTTCAGACCAGCCTCAGACAGAGGCTAAATCAGAGCAGAGTTCACGAACAAGCCCTCAAGAGCGTTCGCTTTTAACCCGACGCAAGCGAGCCGAGCTGCTGCAAAAAATCAAGAGTACCACTGATCGCCAAGAACAAAACGCACTCCTGACAGAAGCTCACGAACGTGACCGGCTTGGAAAAGAATTTCTTGCTCGCAGTACCGTGACGGTCGAGCTCTCAGGACTTGGAGAACAGTCGTCTCAGTTTACAATTTTGCAGGCACCAGAAAGCAAAAAAAAACTTGACCTCCCACCAGTCTTTTTAATTCCAGGAATTGCAAATGACATCGATCCTGTTGGTGGATTGGCTCAAGAGCTTGCGTACTCTGGCCGAACAGTCATCGTGATTGGCTACCCAGACTCTACCCTTGGCACCATCACTCCAGCATTTGCCCAAGCCGTTGCTGAACGAAATAATTTTAGTTTGCACAGTGAATTTTTCAGGCAAGCAATAACCAAAATTTCTTCAGCGCTCAAGTTAGAATCATTTGATCTATGGTCTCACTCAGCAGGTGGACCTATTAGCGCAGGAGTGCTTCAGGACACTGCTTTTCAAGCTCGTGTACAAAACGCTGTCTTTCTCTCTCCAGCCGCCTGCGTTGAGCAGTCGTTTGCTCGGTTCGCCTGGGGTGCAATCTCGGAAGCAGTTCGTGGCCTAAAACAGTTTGGTGAACTCAGCAAGTACTCACTTGTCATGCCCGATCAGAAGCAAAAAGCTGCAGCTGACCGCAGGTCGAAGGACACTGTGTTTGGCGTTTTACTCAGTGCAGTTCGCAGCGAACAGAAAACTTGGCCTACCAAACTTGCTTCTGCAGGCAAAGTCATAATTTGGTCCGGAGAAAAGGATACGCTCACTCACTCCGCAGAGTCAGATGCTTTGCCTACTAACTCAGAGAGCGTGCATCATATTATTGAGCCGACTGGAACTCACCTGACCGCACTCGTTGCGCCGGAAAAAGTCATCGCTGCTGTTGATCAGCAACTTAGTTTAAGTTAGCTCACGCTTTACTGAAAAAACTGCTGTGAGCCAATCTTGACCGCACCAGCTGGAACATCTCCACCATCATCTGCATACCAAACTTGAATGTTTTTTTCTGGATAAACCACCCGGAAAAACTCATCGTCCATCAAAGCTTGCTTGATCTGCTTAGAAACCCCCCAATTGCTGGGGTTACCATCCATATCATTGATAAAGTGGAGTGTGGTGCCAGCGGGCGGATCAGGAAATGTTGACTGCATATAATGATATACAGCCCGGCTGATTTTGCTCCTCAAGAGAGTATAGTGCGTTCTATTGTGCATCTGGACTGCAGTGACATTAAGTGCAATCAGCGATACAAATAATAACCAACCGAAAGTACGGAAGCGCTGGACAATAAGTTGCCCAAGTAGCAAACTCAAACCAATCATAGGCAACCCCAACGAAAGCGCGTATTTGTGTTGGGGCAAAAATAGGACTGGAAGCAAAGCTATCAAAAACCAAGCTCCACCTGAATACAACCAGTAGTTGCTCCGCAGATGCTCTGGCAACCTACGAAATGACACTAACTCACCTCGTCGATTCCACACCCAACTTACAACACAAAGCATCAGCACCGCGCTCACAGCAACCAAACTCAACAGGTGCACCTTTCCCCAGTATGGGAAGTCCAGATAAAACCTGGGTAAAACAGTAAAACCACTACCTACATAGTTAATGAAGCCTTCAGCGGCACCAAGTGACCATAGAATATACCAAGATAGAGTGTGCACTGTGGATCGGAGAGAAAAACTCAATTCGTAGTCAGGGATTGTCGTGGCAGCAAACCCAAACACACCAAACCTTAAAACCCCATACAGAGCTGTGACAACAAAGAAAGGAGCCAACTCAACCAGTGATGAACGAACAACTTGTGATAGAGGAAGGTTTTTTTTCTCTGTCAACTCTCGCCAAACCACGATGAGTAACAGTAGCCCAGGAATAATCACCGCACTTTCTTTTGACATCAAAGCAGCCACAAAGCTCAGTAAGCTCAAAATTCTGTTTCCTCGTGTACGCTTCGCCAACATGGCCAGACAACTCAACAAAGCGAACAAAACTAGGGTAACTTCTTGAAATGCCGACAAAAAAAGCAACCTGGTGTACTGTGTTTGCGAGAGTGTGTAGAGAGTGGTGGCTACCATTGCTGTGGGCTGATCAATCAGTTTGCGAGTTAGGAAAAACACCAGCGCACTCACAACAACCGAAGCTAACCAAACCATCACGTACCACCAGGTACTCTCCAAACCAAAGAGCATATACATGATGTGGAAAAAAAGTTGTGTCGGTATCGGCCGATAAAAAGAAGCACTCTGCTCAGTCCGAATAAAGCTAAAGTATTTGGTAAACTCAGAGAATGATTCTATACGCACTAGCCGCAAATGAAACCAATCGTCGGCAGAAAAAAACTGATTAAATGCTTTTGAGAACAGTAAGGTAGCGCAAGCTGTTAGAACAACTAAAAAAATTAGTGTTTGTTTTGCTGGGAAACGGCTGAGCTTTTTGAAAAAACGTGCCACACCAGTACGCTAGCACAGTTGCCGCCAATCGTACAGTTACGAGACTCTTCTCTGGCACATAACACGTACTCAGCGTGGACAACAAAAACCATTGCTTTCGATTATAATTGCGGAATATGGACTCTTGGGAAAGACTCAAAACTACTGAGAAATCCTTCAATTATTCAGCAGAAAATCCACCCCCACTTGGGGTGTTGCTAGATAAGCTGTTTGCTGTTCACGTTACTCCCATCCTACCAAAAGGTGGTGTCATGAAGGCTGGTGCAAGGGATGTTTCACACGATGGTCGACACAGCGGCGAAGAACCGCCTTCATTTCGCCCTACAATTCATTTTTCACTCGGTGAAGTCGTACAATCGCATGGTCATCACAGCTGGGATGAACAACCATACGCTGTCGTACTTCCCCTCCGTTCACTCATGCCACAACTTGTAAATGTTTTCTGTAACGATACGTTTGTGCTTGGTGATTTCATGGTGCCCGATTCAGCTGTTGTGTTTGTCCCCCAAGGAACTGATTGTCGCTCGTTACCCGACACAATCTCAATAGTTACCTACCCTGCTACCATTCCTTTGCGATTAGTAGTTTCTGACTACATTGATTCTATGAACGGCTGGCATGTGAAAATGAACCCTGAATCAACTTCTGTTGGGAGTCAGGCACTTGTTGCTAATACCAATATCAATGTCCCAGAATTTTTCAAAGAACTGTTTGCCCACTACCCACATGTTGCGTTCGGATCGCACATCAACTCAGAACGAGGAGAAGCATACCGGTTTGGCCTCATTGAACAGTGTGTTAACCTCCTGATGAGAGGATACGATAATGGAGCGCCACCACTCGAAACAGACATGATTGATCTCAGCATCAAACTTGTTGTGCATAATCTCACACAGCTCGAATCAATGCTTCAGAATGTAAAAAGCTTGCCACCTGATGCCCTTGCCATTTTTGAACAGAAAAAACGTGCTGTCTATGATTGGCTGGCCATTGCTAATCTTGATCTATACCATCGTCGAACCAGTGGAATGTCACTGAATAAAAGGAACCAAACTTTGATTACTCAGTTGAAGTCCAATCGCAAGTATCCCGAACTATTCGCAAACATAATTAGCACTACACCTGGTGCATTTGATCGATTTACAGAAGATACTCCACTTGATCCCTCTATGACAGCAATGATGTTGGCTGCTATGCCACCACACGAAGTAAATCAGTTTATTTCCCACAATCAGCTCTTGTTTGCTCAACTCAATAAAAATAATCTCTATCTGCTCTACGCAGTTGAGAGATGGACCATTGTTGGTAGTGAAAAAGCTCACTTGGAAAATTTAGACGCACTGGTGGAGGTCACGCTTACGCATGGCATTCAAGACCGACAGCTACATGACCGCAAAGACTCTGCCATTATCGAAGTGCTCAAACCGTACCTACGATTGGATTCCGCGAGACTCGCGACTGCACTGGAAGTCCTCAACATACCGTCAGTTAGATCGCACTTGGAGAAAAAATACGGGTATACATTTCCGCCTAGTGGAGTACACAGCCTCGAAGATGTGCTGCGCGCCCATCCCATCTCAAGAATTCTTTTTCAGGGAAAGCTCTTCAGCGTACCACCACAGCAAGCAACTCAAGCACAATTAGTGTATCAATTGCTCGGTCGCTCTGGCCCTCCAAGCGAGAATGTGGAAGATCTTAAGACATTTGAGGATGCCGTTTGGCACGCAAAAAGCAAACTCATTTGGCAACAACAACTCGATCAATATATCAGAGAACTGGACACGCCACTGAGAGAAACCCAACCACTCTCAGAACTAATCGGCGGTAAGGTGCTGACAATAAACCAAATTGCTCTGCGAGGTTTTCCTTCTATTGGTGAGTTTTGGAAACAACTGGGTTTGAAAAAAGAGTTTGACTTTCACTTTCCAGACGAAAACTTCTTCTGGAAATCACGACTGTCACTTCTGCAAGTACATGGCATGCTACAGCAAACCAAGGAGATGTCGCGTCTATCTAACTAAATTATCCTTATTTTTTCATGAGAAAAGGCATCGTCATGCTATACTTATATCTATCACATATTTGAGTAAGGGGAGCACCTATGGAACAACACAAACAACCAGAGGCACAATTCACTCCAGACACACCAGAAGCGGGCCTAGATCGTCGAGCAGCTGACCACATCCAACAAGCCCAAGAGTTACTTGGCAATCAATTCATTATCAGGGTGGTGAGTGAGGGCACTGCATCACGCAGGCAAATAGAAATTTTTCGGCTTATTCACCAAGAAGTCGGTGAGTTAATAAGTAAAATGGAAAACAACACTGATGCACAGGGTAATGCTCAATACCAAGCAGAACTTGCTAGACTCAAAAACTTTAGGCAAATGACAGCAACATCCATCGCGTACTGAACTGAAAATATAGTTGCTGCTCCATAAGTTAACAAGCTGAGAATTAGTGTTTAAAACTTTATTGCTGGATTATTTTCTCCTCACGGCCCCAAACATTCTCTCGAGCACCGTACCATATCCAGACCATTTTTCTTTGAATAACCACTGTGCGACCCGAGTAACGGTCGTCGTACTGGTACCAACTTTCTCAGCAATTGCAAGATAAGGCAGATTCGTTGTCCATAACAGTTTGGCTATCTGGAATCTTTGTGAGAACTCACCTATCTCTGCTGAAGTCAATAAATCTCGCAAAAAAGCCAGAACTTCTTTCTGGTCTCTGAGGTGAGTAAACGCCTCACCAAGCTCTTTATCTGATTTTGTCGGATATGCCACCATACGTCCTTTTGTGTAGTCTATCATCTTCACTGTACCGGGACGCTCAAGACATCTTGACCCAATTTTACTAACAACTCTTGAACCTTCAATCGCAAACCACCTGATCGCGGCAAAGTATCAGCAGTCAATTCTTGTCGCCTCACCTTGTCAAGAATTATTATTAACTTATCTGCTGGAAAATATTGATCAAAGCCATAGACTCCTTTGAGCTCTCTGATCTTTGCGTAGAGGGCTGTAAAGTCAGTGAGGTGATCGAACGGAGTCGGTAACGCCTTATTCTGGTCTGAGATCTGCTCCCTGGATAGTTCTTTTTCAGCTGAACCATCGCACGACCTAACAATCAAGTTGCCGGTTTGGTGGTTACGTCCAACTATCTGCCAATTCTCATCCTGAGCGCCACTTGTCCGAAGTACTGTCACAAACACACCGTTTCTCAGCTCATGCTGTTTGAGCCCGGAGTCATCTTCTCCATGTGACTTGCTTAAGAAATATCCGCGATCGTAACGGCGCAAGAATGCTTCCGACATCT
>CAZBTU010000009.1:35071-38448 GCA_964494905.1 uncultured Pseudomonadales bacterium
ATCTGGTCCACCGAAGTGAGGTCGCCCACTGATCGATAAATTTGATTTCTGTCTGGGTGGAGGAAGGCCTCATCAGCAGTAATTTGCCCATTCGCCTTTAGCCTCTCAACAACAGTATGGTCACTCGTCAACTGATGGACCTCGCTCGTACTCGGACGCAAACGATACACTCTTGAGTCGCCGACATTCGCCGTCACCATGTACCGTTTGCCGTCCGGTCCAGTACAAACCATACCTAAACTCAAAGTAGTATCTACTTGATCATCACCTGTTTGACGCTGTAAGTCTTTAATCTTTAATGACGAACCCATCACAACATTCTTAAGGAGATTAATTGCTTGTGAGACGTCAGGAACTTTTGTTAACCCCAGCGCAGCGTGTGTTAGTTCCAGTTGTACAATCTCGGCAGCTTTGGCAGAAAGCTCACCACCTGACCCCACACCATCAAGTGCTACGATCAAGCCACTCTCACCACCAGCTATGGTTTTCGCCACTGCTTTATCTGCCGTGTACTCAGGATGTAGACTGCTGGCAAAAACAATTGAGGACGTCTCGATCTTTGCCCTTGGTTTCTTGGCCTTCTCCTTTGGATTTTGAGCATCATACAGATCTTGTAGTTTCCATAAGAGATCTAGTCCTTTATCAGCGAGCTCTGTCTTTGGATAAGTCGTGATGGAAGTGCGAATAAAGTCACCAAACCTCGAGCCGAACTCTTTGGCAGTCATTGTGGACAGGTGCACTTCGATCTCGCCGAGTCGCTTGATCCGTAAGTTAATGTCTTTTTCCATCTGAGCTTCTTGCTCAAGGGAAGTTGGAATGACGGGATTTTGTGGAATCGATCGCCTAGCCACTCGATCTGCTTTTACTTTTCCAATCCGTGTAACAAGCTCCTCAAGCTTGTTAAATGTATGCAACGCATCACCGGGCTGTCCCCACAACCGCATCTGTTCTGCCCTCACACCACTCATCATTCTGTCCAGATTAGCCAATGGCACCTGCATACCGTGCTCGTCGAGATACTTTTTTACTTCGTCTACCCAGACTATGAGATTTTTTTTGAGGCCCTGTTCTACTGAATTGGATGATTCTGACATATGACTGAATTCTAATGGCTCATTCCTTTGCAAACAACTGTTTTATCCTCTGAATTATACTTTCAACGCCAACTTTCTCAGCTACTCTCAGAATTTGTGCTCTCACAAACTCATCTCTATTGGAGTACACACGCACAAGGTAATCACCCTGAAGCCATTTATGATTTTCATCGAGTGGAATAAATTCATTCGAAAATTGAGCTATATCAGCCTCAGAAAGAAATAACGCCTCCTCAACTTTGAAAACATCCATCTGGGCAGTACCACCCTCCTGCTCTTTCAACTCCTGGTCTTTTCGCATATATAATTTGCCATCATGACCAACACATATCATCCATGGTGTTGTCCAGCCAATGTCTCCTGTTTCCATTTCCCCGATGCTCCCCTCATATCGCTCAGCCACTATTTCAGTCCCAGGGAGATAGCCTAGGTTTTTGTTTCTATCCTGACTTGATTCCAGCAATCCAGACTGAGAACGACTACTACCTTCCGAAAACGCTGCCCTAGCCAGCAAACCAGAAACATTCATAGTGCTCCCTGTGGGCATCCCGGCCAAACCTTTGGCGTATTCAAGTGATCGTGACATATTTCTCCAATACCAAGAATGATAACAAATAAATCGGTGGGTTTATACATGAGATGTTTTTACTGTGATTTAAGAGGTAATCTGTTGTATCATCAGCCAGCTCCGAAAAGTTTCCTCGCTATATTGAGGAGTCACTTTGTACTGATTTTGCAAAATAGGACTGTAACCGATGAAAAGCATTGAAAATGACAGACAATTGGCACTCAGCGGCCATAATCCTTTTGAAACTGAGCACAGTTTTTATAGTAAAGAGAAAAAAAGTGGTGACATAGATGTGACTGTGGTAGTCCCTGATTTTTACCATGTAGCATTACCAAACTTGGGACATCAAATGGTTGAGTATCAGCTTAATCAAGTCAATGGGTTTCATGCCGACCGCTCATATCTCAACCATGATTATTCACTGCTCAAAGAGAAACCGGATAGCAAACCAGAGGCTGTGTTTGTTTCAATGAGTTATGAGGGTGCATACATTCGGTCAGTACGCATGCTGGATTTAATGGGCATACCCCTGAGGAGAAGGGAGCGTTCTGAGCAGGATCCGCTGGTAATTTTTGGTGGGTGGTCAGTATCTCGGAATCCTCTACCGTTGTTTGATTTAGCAGATGTAATCTGCATTGGGGACAGCGAGCATTCTATTGAGTCGATCACCTCTTTATACAAACAATACCGAGGAAACAAACAAACTTTCTTTGAAGCTCTTAGTAAACAACAAGGGCTGATAATTCCATCAAGATATCAAGTTGCTACTCAAAATGGCTATCTAACTGAGTGGAAAGCCTATAACGCCTCCCCCGTTATTCATCCCAGTAAAAGTACAATACTTCCCCACTCGTGGTATCTCTCTTCCGAAACGGATTATAACGATATTGGTTACTATGCGGGTAAAACTTTCTTTTCAATGGAGATTGTAGATGCCTGTGCATCAAAATGTGCATTTTGTGCTTCTGGCTTTAAAGAAAAAAATCGTGACATTCAAGATCCAAAAATTTTAGCAGATCTTGCTGAGTGGGCAGCCAATCAGGGTGCGGATTTGACGAAGCTTTTTTTTCCAGCAAATTCTTCTGCTGAAGCAACAAAAGCAATCATGAGGGAGTTAATCCACAGAGGCTTATCTCCGAGAGTGGGTTCTGCGAAAGCCGAGAAAATAGATTTAGAATATATTCAGCTCGTAGGTCAGTCTGGACAAGAAAAGATTGCGTTCGCTCCAGAAACTGGTGATTATGATTTGAGGAAACATTTGGGGAAACCTGGGATGACAAATGAAGTACTTGAGAATGTGATAAAGGCTAGCATTGATGCCGGAATTCCCAACTTAGACTTTTATCTCATTCTGAATCTTCCTGGTGAGGCCCCAGATTCTTTCAAAAAATCGATAGACATGCTTGGCAAATTTCATCATCTCGCAACTTCCCGTGGCCTAAAGGGAAGAGTACGCGTCTCAACGCCCAACTTTTTTCCCAAAGCATGGACTCCATTCCAATATGCTGAGTCGGGCAGTATAGACACATACTTAGAAAAAGTTGCAACTTTGAACACCGAGCTAGGAGGTTTAATTGCTATCAGTACCATGCAAGGCAGTGTTGATCTACTCTCTCAGAATATTATGTCGAGAGGTGGAATAGAAGTTGGGGAGTTACTGATAGAAGTTTATAGTCAGTTAAAAACAAAAGAACAGCAAGCTGGTCAATATACAC
>CAZBTU010000010.1:0-6449 GCA_964494905.1 uncultured Pseudomonadales bacterium
ACAATGCATTGAACAGGGTTGACTTACCAACGTTTGGGAGACCGACTATACCGACACTAAGCATGAGGTGATTATATCAACTTTCAACGTACCTTTATCGCTGGTAATTGCGGACTAGCCACTCGGCTAGTACATCTGGAGAAGCAACTAATGTCTGAGCATAGGGAAACATCTCACCCACCGCAATGCCGTACGCTTGCTGAAATGCGGGAATATCGGGCTGATCATCACCTGCAGTGATGACACATGAAAGATCGACCCCTAGCTCTCGACACAGAAATGCCAGTGATGAACCTTTGTTTACTCCTTCGCTTGTAATAACAAACTCGCGAGTATCCTCTCTGACCCCATCAAAAGTGACCTCGAATGGCACATCACTAGGAAAAGAAAAATCAGCAGAAGCTATCTCAAGAGAGAGCGCTGATACCTCTTCCTTCATCAAACCATCCAAAAAATCAGGCAAGCTCAGGGTAGCCGCAGCCCACTCACCACGACTCGCCATTTTTTCTTGCACTTTTGTCAAATATTCCCTGTCTGCAAAAAAGTTTGCCGAAATACCACAACCAGCAATGTAATACCGCGCCCTAGCAATATGCTTTGCGCTTGACTCCAAAAGAGCGCAAAGTCGAGACTTTGCACGATAGCTCAGGCTAAACGCATGAAGATTTTTGCCTTCCGCTGACCATATCTCAGCTCCCAGCAACACAATGCTCGGAAGGTTTGTGACTTGAGTGGGCAAGTAACGCTGGATTGTTCGTACGCTCACTCTTGTGTTGATACCTCGATATGGCACAAGGCCAAACGCATCAGCCATCTGACGAGAGATATGCTTCTCACCGTGAGGCACTAGTGTTCCGTTGATGTCAAACCAGGCGTACTCTTTCTGTCTCATAGTTGAGTTGATTATACAAAGTGATATCTTTACGTCAACCACTCGAGATGAATGCTAGACTGAAGTGTGTGCACCTCTTGTTTGGATTACCTATAGCTGTACCCACTACAGTCTATCATCCCTCCACCAATCTACTTTTCCCGGTAACTATTACCCTAATTCCCGTTATAATGACCGCATCAGAAAGTAACAAATGAGTATGAAAGAAAACCCTACCATTGGAGTTGCCTCGAAAAGTGCCGTCAAAGTCGAAGCCACACAAACGGCCATACCTGAATTATTAGTGCTTGCGTATGACTCTACCTCTGGCATTAATGATCAGCCAATTGGTGAAGCAGAAATCTTGAAGGGGGCTACTCAACGCATAGAATCGGCTCGAGTAAATGGCGCAACCGGAATTTTGATCGCAATTGAAAACGGAATTATCCAGGTGCCTAACATCGAAGGCGATGGCACACACTGGGAAGATATAGCAATTATCCTTGCCGACTACCAAGGAACTCGAGTGCAGGTCAACTCAGAAGGAGTGACAGTCCCTGAAGAAATAGTTAATGCTGTGTTGGCTATCGGCCCAGAAAGAGCCACCATCGGTAAAGTTCTGGCCCAATCACATCCAGAAGTCGATCACCAGAACCCGCACTTTTTCTGGAGTAACGGCAAAACCAGCCGCAAACAAATTCTGGTGGCAGCAATCTCCCAAGCATATAACCAGTTGATGCAAGAGATTACACAGGAAAAATAACTGTAGACTGATTATTTTGCCTCAAGCCCTCGAGCAAGCGTCTCGGTCACAAACTCAATCGAACCCACAACAGAAATCACTGGCAACAATGGGAGAACTTCAACCAACTGCGCAGCCAGTCTCTGCTGTATTTCCCTCGACGCACCTCCAGGGAACACTCCAGCACCCTTGCCGACAATCGTGCTTTCATGAACAACGTCTAAAAAGTAAGGAAAAAGAGTGTGCACTTTACTCATGTCAGTGATCGGCTCAGCCTCTTTGACTCCATCATTGAGCCGCAACAGTGCTATAGCTGCAATTGGAACAGACTCCGCCTGTGCGTACAAATTAGACTCTAAGAAAAAAGCCTTACGAGCTGCGTGATCCGATTGTGTTTCATTGGTGGGAACTCTGTGCGTGTCTTGTGGTCTCACAGTAATGAGCTTGGTTCCTCCGACTCCCTGTAACTGCTTTTCTTGTAGTGAAACCACTGTTTTGTTTGTTGAAAAAACTTTTGCTCCGTACCGCTGCACCATTTGAAGCAAGGTTGATGTCTTGCCGGCGCCTGAATGACCAGCTGCGAGAATATACTGCAGCTCGTTACCAAAACAAATTGAGTGGACGGGATAAAGGTTGTGTTCTAACAACCAGAGCCGATGCATACTGTAGAGTAAGTGAAAAAAATCAAAGTTGATTTCCCCACCCCAACGGTCACTGATTTCAACCGTCTGGGTACCACCCCAGAAATTTTGCTGATCTGACTCCTTGTGCTGAATCGTTAGCTCAGGCAACTGCGGAGGCATTTGTGGCAGATACTCAAAACCGGGAACGTGTGAAGAACCAGCAGCCAATGCCTTGGAAGTAAAAGTAAGAGGTGTATCGCTTTCTAAACTAGCTATCACTCCGCCGTTTAGGCGAAAGTGGTGTTTATTTGCAACAATAGGTTTTTGTTCAACACCAACTGTATTCATGCTTGCTGTCTAGTCGATATGCCCAAGTATAGCATACTAGAGTCCTAGAGTAAATAAAAAAATGACTAAACTTCCCTCAAGCTCCAGTGTACTCCGTGTAGCACATATTGCTGAACTAGAGAGTGTATAATTGCCCGAATCAACAACGAAACTAACCGGGGTACTACATCTCGGCAATGATTCGTTCGTTCCTTAAAACTTCTTACTGCATGACGGATATGGCACTCACAAGGTGCCAGCATCAGTCACTTCAGCAAATACAATAGTGTGCAGCGGATCATCGACATTCGCTGCCAAACATGGAGTATATTCTTGAAAGAGTTTTCACCTATCACCCCCTTTTCCCGTGTGCTTCGCCAGAATGCAGACTTGTTGGTTATGAGTTACTTATGCATCCTGTGTGTCATCTTTATCCTTGGCCCTGTGACTCTGCTGAATATTGCTGAGTCACTCTTGATCATTACTTTGTGTTGGGTTCTCCTGTTTGTTCCGAAGGCAGTCTACGATCGGGGCTACCTGAAAGAGTGGTGGCCTTGGCATGGGCTCGTGAGTGGGTTAACGCAGATTTTTCTAATCAGTCTGCCCACCCTTGTTGCTGTCTGGCCAATGACTGAAATTGACAGTCCGTATCTGACTAGAGAAATGGTCGCACATCTTTTCCGGATGCTGGTGTTACTCCTGATGGTAATGACTAATTCCAGGACCAGTCGTCAGGAAACCCGATAGTTACACAATAAGAAACCCACAAAAAAGTCCCGGCGCAAACCGGGACTATTTTTTCCCACTAAACGATGTTAACTAACTCATCATTCCCAAGACAAAGCAAAATCCATGCCAAGGGGAGCTGAGTAGTATCGCACCACAAAACCGCCTTTTTCGTGCGGCACTACAACGGCCAAAAGTTGGCCTACGCCGAAGAACTCCATGTTCGGGTTGGCTTTGAAGTCACCCATCCGAATGCACAGCACCCGGTCGCCAGAAACTGGCGGATACCAGCTGACAGTGCTCTTTTCCGGATTATTCGTGACCCCATACCGAACCACACCCTCCAACTCAAAGGTGAGCGTGAACGCAAACTTCATCGGTTTGCGATGCTTAATGTTGTCAGGTACGGTGATCGTCTGTTCAGAAATGTACCCAAACGGCCGAACCGACCGTGGTGTCTCTAGATGAACTGGTTGTACTGCTGTACCTGGAGTCGGTGTTGGCGTTGGCGCAACCGGCGGTTGAGTTTGTTTCACTTCTTCAACAGTAGTCTGAAGAGGGGCTACTTGCTTGGAGTCAACAATTGTCCCCAAGTACAGTTTTCCGTTCTTTTCCACCAGCTTGCCAGACACATCAGGGTTCTTGTATCGCCCGATGGATTGCTTCACGCGCACGTGATCTTCTGGGTCGAACATGCCCAAAATCTCTTCTACTGAGTAAACGCCTTCATTGGTAGCCACTAATCTGAGGACTTCGTCTCCTAACCTATCTTTTGTCACGATATTTCTCCTGTGTTTTTCGTGTGGGATATTAAACAGCAAACGCCACTAGCCGCCATTGGCCAGGGGCGTATACCAAGAACGGCATTATAACATTAATAATTCTCAAGAAAATCACTTAACCCAAGTATCGAAAAAATCAATTGAGCGTCGCATGGCTATACTGAAGTTTTGACTGAGGTTGTGATCGTCACCTTGATATACGAACAGCTCGCTGGTTTTATTAACTTCTGACAATTGCTCGTGCAGTACTTCCGAAAATTCTACCGGAACCGATGTGTCTGCAGTACCATGATGGGTTTGGATCGGACCAGATACGTCCTTTAAAAATGCATTTGCTGATATTGAGTCCCAAAAACTTGGATTTGCTTCCGGTTCACCAAACTGGGCAATCAACTCATTTCGCCAGCGACCCCGAGTGCTCCCCGGTGAAGGTGAAGGAATCGGTGTGTTGCCTCGGCGCCAATTTCTGAGTAAATCTGGATACGATGCCACCACTCCAGCCCAAATAACGCCAGCTTTGATGCTCGGATCGACAACCATTGCACGTAACGAAATATGCCCACCCATTGAGTGTCCCCACATGCCCACTCTCTCCACATCAGCATCAGGGTGACGCTTAACAGAAGCCAAAGCATTGAGCACGTCTATTGTATAGGCGTTTGAACCGTATCCCCCGGCTGCCTGCCCTTCCGAGTTGCCATGCCCACGGTAATCAGGCCTGAGCAATATATAACCGTTGCGTGAAAATCCGTCTGTGTAGGCAACATATCGCTCCGTTGTCCGGTACTCTGCAGGGGGAATGTAGCCGTGATTAAAAATAATCACGGGCCAACCAGTTTCTGGTTTTGTCCCGTTGGGAATGGTCAGGAGCGCGTAGATCTTCAGGCCCTCTGACTTGTATGACACGATGTACCGCTGGTAGTTAGAACCTGGACTGAGCGTTTGCTCCACAACTAGGTCGCTCCCAGGATAGTCTCCTGCTCGTAAGGTCTCGATTGTCAGTGGGTGCGGCTGTGTTGAGCCCACTCCACCTAAGTCTTCTAGTTGTGATTCAGCAGATCGAGTTACTTCACTGACTTGTTCAAAAAGGCCCGTTTGAAAGTAATTTTTCTGGTTCAAGTACCAACCAGCTCCAATAATCCCAAGTGTAATAGCGAGCAGTATCAATTTTTTTTGCACTAATCGATTTTTACTACAGCTCGTAGTAATAGTCAATCTGGCGTACTGCAACAAACTATCACCCCGAAGAAGCAACGTTGCCGGAATTTACTAGTTTATGGAACGCAAAATGCGCAACTACTCAAGAACTGGTATAATTGCAAACAACATGATACTTCAAGAAAAGCAACCACTTCCGACCTTTATTCCCTACTCCCCGGAACCCGAGTACTTGGCCGTAGAACAACACCCATGGGTCGAGAGTGCACAGGTCATCGCTTCTTTTGAATCAAAGTCGGGTAATCTCTCAGAAGTTCCTGCCGGACTTGGAAGCAGCATTAACTTCATTATTCTCGACCTTGAAGCTGTCGATCGGACTGCCTCACTCCCTTTTGATCTTGATTTGGGCGCTCAGCTCCCAGGTGCCTTTAAACTAGAACTACTAGCAGTGCCTCCCCCCCTAGCTGAATCAGACACGAGCAGCTTACCTCACAACTGGGCGCTTCACCCTGTAAGGATTAGCTTGCTCTCGCCTGAAGATTCTCGGTCTCAAAGAGCTGATTATTTTTGGATTCCTTACTTCGACGTTGCAAATGCTTTCCCAATACTTGCTGGACAAGACAAACTGCCAGAACACGTATCCGACCTTGTTACACAGCAAAAACAAGTTTCAGATAGCTCACATCAGCTATCACATGATCTCACCATTCGAGTCGGAAGACCGTTCTCTGTCTTAGAAGAGCCACTTGCAGCTCCATTAGAACCAACCGAACTAGAACGTTTGATTTCACTGCATCAAGAGAGACTTGACGTTGAGCGCAAAATTGCTGGACTCTGGGAGAGTGTAATCCCATTCCTGGAGGATCAGGCACAAGCCCCAGAAAAAAAAGACGAGCTCATAGCAATGCTCGATAGACTCCTTCCCATTGAGAATTTTGCTGACTTGGCTAGTGTTGCACAAATTTTTGAGCGCATTAACAGACTTCACTCAATCGAGCCAAACTGGCCTGAGTACGGCAAAGAAAAAGTTTGGAAATCCCTCCGGTTACTGTTTGCACTAATTTCCTACCGTCCTGCTCACAACAAGGGAATGTATCAGTCTGCCCTCGAAGCATTCGCTTCTCTGCCCCCTAACCCCACCGCACTTGGTGGCAATCTGATGCAGCTCTACACTGAGTGCACAAACAGTACTCATTCCGAAGCAATTTACGCTTTAGTGT
>CAZBTU010000010.1:6549-11090 GCA_964494905.1 uncultured Pseudomonadales bacterium
CTCTACACTGAGTGCACAAACAGTACTCATTCCGAAGCAATTTACGCTTTAGTGTGGCAAAAAGTGTTTCTAGCTTTCTTCGTGACTTTCCCTGATCAAATTGTCGTATTTGAGAATCCTCTCGAACACGTCATCGTTGAACTACTCAAAGACGCTACCGCACATAGCACACTCCTGGTAGCGGTTGAAACAAAAATAAATGATGCGGAAACAAAAGACTCTATCCGAGAAATCTTTGGTATCCTGACCAAGCTTTTCACTGAAAATCATGATCAGGACGCTGAGTTTGATTTGTATTAAATGCTGCCTGATGTGCTGCACATCAGGAGACATAAAAAGTCCCGGTTTGCGCCGGGACTTTTTTGGATTACAACTGAAAGTTATTTTGTTGTTGAGTCTTACTGTGTGGCCAGCCGCATGACAGGCACCAAGGCTGTTGAGCCAGCGGCGACGGCTTCGGCCACTGTGACAAAGCTGGCGGCAGCGCCTGCAGCCGGAATCAGAACATAGCCGACTACGATGAGTAGTGCGCCCCCACCAAAAAACATCAGCTGGCAGGTGCGATCACACTCAAAGTATTGAGTTTCCACTTGAATGTAGATCAGCTCACCGTTCATCACGGTGGGCACTGTGGTCATCAGTAGCGGTAGTTCCTGGTAGACTGGCCATTGGCCAGTGGTCGGCGGATACATGGGTTGCGCTTGGTATGCCATTCCAGCGCCCCAGGCGACCATGAGTGGAGTCGTGCTCCACAAGACCGCTTGGTCTGCCGGCATTACAGTAACCTTGGGCGCAGTAGCAGGTACTTGGGCCTGGACTTGGGCGGTAACGCGCTGCTGGATGTGGTCATGGTAACACTTGGCACCAGACCTCACGTAGCTGGAAAACTCCTTTTTTGGGATCAGCTTGTATTGGCCCACAATACGATCAGCTGTTTCCATACCCCTGCGGCCAGAAGCAACGCGATAGATGGAGTCTTGGACCGCATTACCATGGGCCTTCCCATTCAGGAATATCAACCAGTTTTCTCCTTTGTACGTGACGTGGGCGATCATCTTGCCATATTCGCTGATACCGATTTTGGCAATGCCAGCGGCACCGTTGCCAATGGCATTGAGCACGTCCAACAAGACGTCATACGTATAGATGTCTCGCCACGCCTCAACTGTGCCAGTGGGGTTCACGTGGCGACAGGTAACGTGGGTGTAGAAGCTGTTCGCGGAGTCTTTGACACTCTGCATAAATTTGTCGAAGCCAACCACGGCTACACCGGCCAAGATTTGCCGTTCCTCATCAGTCGTCAAGGAAGCCTCATCAATGGTGCCGGTGGCGGCATCCCAATTGACTTCGATGACGCCACTCAGGGCGTCCCATTCTTCCTGACTCATGTAGAAAAGCGGATATGGGGATTCTTGGGGAACCCCGATAGTGGGTGTGGCAATGCCCGGGCTAACGGTCGGTTGTAATACCTGGACACCAGTGGATGGGGCGCTGGGGGCAGACTGCGCCGATTGATCATACGTGGTGGCGGGCGAACCCGTGCCACCACAAGCGGTCACCAACATGCCGAATAGCATGCAGAGAACTGTCAACAGGTTGAGAGATTTCAACGTTTTCATTGAATTCATTCCTTCGCTTAGCGCGATATTTGAGACTTGGATCAACATTTTCCGCTTGGCCACTTGCCAAAAGCGGAGCCTACAGCAGCAAACACCTCTAGTCTGAGATGTGCACAGCTGTAAGCCCTACTTGAGGAAATAACCAGCAGAAATAAACTTTCAGCTGTTAAAGAGCAGATACGAGAAAACACACCAGACGATAAAGCGCCATGCCTTATAGTAGTGTGTTTATTTATCTACATATCCAATACGCACTATTATATCAGATATTTCAAAAATGTTAAGTTATAGGACGCTACCTACGTTTGAGTGATTGCTGGTAATTGCTTCCACATGATCATGAGTTTCCCCCATTTAGCATCTTTTTATTTCAAAAATTAGTCCTATAATTATTGACATTTACACCTTTTTCTAGTAGAATTGGGGTCATATATAAATGCAAATTCACACATAACTCTCCCTGACACCATTTTTTTAGCCTATTGCAACTCACTTTCTCTCGAGTGCTCTTCGAGATTTCGAGAGAGACTGAGTTTAGATAATGACTATCCCAAGCTCAGCCTCTAGTTCTTTAACAGTTTGCACATACAAATCTTCTTAAGTGAAGGTGTAGTGGACAGCCTCGAGGTCGTGAGTTTTTAGACAAAAAGCGACTTCCAGGCTGTCCACTCGGGCAGTTACCTTAACTTCTCCCCCTCAAGGGGCCATGGCCAGGCTTTTGATTTAGTCTGGCCGCTATCACTTTCGAGGAAAATAATGAACGCTTTGACTTTAACCACGAACCCGTCTTTCGATGTGCTCTCCACCGTGATCAAGCGGACGCTCCGCGTACCGCAGACTTGTCCTACGGCCGGTAATGGCGCACAAATTGCGCGACAGCTCGATACTGCCCTTCTGTCGGTGGGTTTCAAATTGTCTCGGGCACTCCTTCAGTACCTCAGCACTGCCCACCCTGTCGAAGTAAAGCAGGTCGCACACCAACTCATCCAGGACGTTCGTGATCTGGTTGGTGACAACTTCCAACACAACGTCTACTTCCGGGAGTTCCCCAAGAACGTACCGGACACATATGAGTTTTGGCTGGGAAAAGTGGTCGAACTGATTCTCACAGGCCAAACCTCCTACGGCAGCTACCAGCACTCCTATCAGGACATGCTGGCTACTCACGAGGAGTTTTTGCCAAGTATCAAAGACCGCGTGACTGTTTTACATCTGGGTGGCGACCTGGTCGAAGAAGCTGAAAAGTTGTTTGTTCAGCTGGCCGGCAGCACCGTCCCAGTGAGCGTTGAAGACCGTCGGATTTTAGCCGAACTAGCGGAGTTTGTCAGCACCTCATCACCTGATGGCCTTTCCATCCCTAACCGGGAGAACAAGGCTATCGTCAATGCTGTTCGGTTCGGACTGGGGTTTGTGACGATGATCGACACGCCAACAGATTTTCTCCGCATGGCGGCACACCTGAGTGGCAGTGATGTCACACTGGCTACGCCACCGCGGTTTAAGTCGTTCAACCGGCGAGATCGGAGACTGTTACTGATGACCCTGCACTGGGCCATGTTCGATAACGACGAAAAGCTGGCCGATGTCCTCCAGTACCGTGAGATGTGGAAACGCCTTGGCGAAAAACTCCACCCCCACGACTACAGCAAAAAGTGGCCTCTGGCCGCCCAAGTCTTTGATGTTGCCTGGGGACGCTTCAAGAACATCCGCAGCCATGCGGGGAAGGTAGAAGCAGCTTTTGCGCGTGGAGACGTCCGCGAAGCCATCACCCTCCTGGCCCAAAAACCAGGCATGCTGTTCCGGTCGCTCGATCGGATCCTGGGGTTGATTTGGTCTTCTCAAGACCTCAACTTCTTGGTTGGCGTTATCGGTTCAACAGCCCAAAAAGTATCTGGGCGAGTCATTCTCCAAGTGCGCGAGCACCTCAAGAATCGCATGAGCACTGGCCAAGACCGGGTTTTCGTCAATAAGGCCGCCAAGGCCTGGGTGAAACCCGAAGATCGCGAGCCGCTGCGCTGGGAAGTAGTAGAACCCACCCTGTCTGCTCTGGACAAGGAGCTGACCAAGAGGATGCACAAGAGCAAGCCGCTGTTAGTGGACCCACAAGTGCTCAACGTTGCACTGCCCCTGAGCGAAAAAACCAAGGCAGCAGGATTCAACGTCCTGCCCCGAGGTTCTTTTGCACCCATCAAGGGTAGCCTGCTCCGGTTCTTTGCCTACTGGAAACAGAAGGAATACCGGACAGACTTTGATCTGTCTGTGGCACTGCTTGATGAAAGCTTTGCTCTGATAGACAAGGTCTCTTGGACAAGTCTGAAAACAGAAGGCTGTGTCCACAGCGGCGACTTGACCACAGCCCCCAACGGGGCAACAGAGTTCATCGAGGTGGATCTCAACCGGTTGCCACACCGCTGTCAGCACATCGTACCCATGGTTCTTGTCTTCAGAGGTGAAAACTTCCAGGAAGTTGAAGAGTCCCTCTTCGGTTACATGGAGTTGGAACCCTATCAATGGGGTAAACCTTTTGAAGCCAAGACTGTTCGGACGAAGTGCGACATGCGCGGCGAAGGCAAAGTGGCCATGCCCTTGGCTTTTAGTCGCCTCAAAGACGGCAGCTGGGAAGTGACCTGGTTGCAGCTATACCAGACAGGAAATGCAGAGTTTAACATGGTGGAACAAAACCGGCTCACGCTCAATTTGCTCGTCAAGGGCATGCTGGAGCGTCGGTTCACCACCGTGGGTGATATCCTGCATCTGCTGGCTACCGACTACGAGTTTTACTACCCAGGATTGACTCAGGTGCCTGGCAATAGTGTGTTCATCGGCTTAGAGGCCCCTGCCAGGGCAGAAGATGGCGCAACCATCATCACCCTGGCCAACCTCTCGAGCCTCATTCCTGAGTAATGTGCAAACAACCTACTA
>CAZBTU010000010.1:11190-34356 GCA_964494905.1 uncultured Pseudomonadales bacterium
TTGTGACAATACTCGAGGATCAGTTTCTGACATACTTTCGGGACTCACTGACATACTTTCGGGACTCACTGACATATATTTCCTTCCAGTTATAGGTCATTGTACTATGTGCTCTCTCATTTTGCAGCACCCAGCTCTTGAGTAACC
This sequence comes from uncultured Pseudomonadales bacterium, assembly GCA_964494905.1. Taxonomy (GTDB): domain Bacteria; phylum Patescibacteriota; class Microgenomatia; order UBA1400; family PJMF01; genus CAZBMX01. Next base: position 11,338 of record CAZBTU010000010.1, read on the forward strand.
TGAGTGTTAATGTGGGAAACCACATCTTGAGAAAGACGGAACTTGTTTCTTATCGAGCCCAACTGTCGCTGGGCTGAGCGAACGGAGCTGAGTGTCTTGTCCGAAAACTGAGCCGTAGCCTCCGACTTAGCAACAGGATCGTACTCAACAACCAGTGGTGACTTCTTATTTCGAGAAACAAGTGACACAACTGTATATGTTTTGTTGTCGGGCAGGGTGCGCTGCTGGAGCTCAACCATATCACGGACGCTATCTGGTACCTGCTGCAAAGAATCCGGTGGGTACTTCAGCACACCTGTTAAGTCCCTAATCTCATCTTTACTCAACTGAGCCGAACTAGCCTCCATAAACACCTTCACAGTCTGGCTGGCTGCTGCTTCCTGCGCCCCTCTGAAGTAACCTTCTCTATCACACTCGGCACCAACGCCAGACTTTACAGGCAACACAGGTCGATTTTGGTCATCCAATCGGACCGCATCCATTTCACCTGCCACCCGACCCAGCGTAAACCGTAAAGACACTCCTGTAAAATGGTCGAGTGAGTTGATAAGTGCATCGGCTGTTTGCGTGGAGAACTTCTCACGAATCATTTTCGTCAGGCTGTCTTTGTTCTGGAGTGTTATGTTTTTCATCTCTTCATACGCTCCCCTCACATCAGTCAACAGTTCATTTATAGTCTTTCCCAAGTATGGCCATGAAATTTCAGTTCCTTTTGCATCTGCCTGCGTTTGTAGTTCAGCCAAATTTTCTGAGAGTTCACGAAGATCCTCTTGGAATGACAACTGTGCTAAATAACCAGTTGCTTCAGGTAGCTCTGACATGATCGGTGGCAACTTTTCACTTCCAAACGCTGCCGATGCATCTGCAGTGGCAAATGCTTTCGAAAGATGCTCAAACTGACCAGCTTGTGCCGCTCTTTCTGGGTTTTCATGGTTGGCTACAATCTGGTATAAACCATTAAACTCATCCTCTGTAAAAATTCCTGCCTGATCCCCAACACCTACAAAACGATCCTTTATCTGAAGGAGGTGGGCTGCTGATACCATCGGATGACCTGCATCAAATGTTCCATAGTTATGTGCTCCTTTTTGCTGTTCAAGATGCGTTTCTGGAGTTGTATATCCGATGTCGTGGTACGCAGCTGCCATACCCAGCATGAATCGCTCTTTCGCTGTCAAGGCTGCCGGACCACCATCTTGGCCTGCCTTGTAGCCCTGAGCCAAAACTTGAGAATCCCGATAATCCTGGTAGAGGTGATCCCAACCGTGGTCTCCCAGTGTCAAACGACTCGCACAAACATCTTGATAGGTAATAGCATCCACTGCTTCCTCAATCCTCCGTAAAGCAACATCGAGAATTTCTTTTTTCTTTTGCTCCCGAACTGCATCTGGAAGACCTCGCACTTGTTCGCTCGCCATTGCTTGGGCATCAGCGAGGAGCTGATTTGCATATTGCTCGGCTTTTTGGAATTTTTCTGGTTGGCCTTTGAGTATCTCCTTAGTAGGACCCAACACCACTCCGATTTTTTCTTGCAGTGCCCGATCGATATTTGGTCCATACTCTGACAATGGTCGAGCCGACACAGATTCTTGACGCTGAACAACAGCTTTGAGGCCGGCCTCGATATGCTCTGAGCCATTCGTAACTACCTTATCCACCCGATCTACGATGCCATTTTTTGTCGCAATCTGTTTCTCAGCCTTACCTTTATCCTTAGCACCTGCAATAAAGTCGCTGTCAGTTTGCTCAAGTGGTTTTGCAAATTTATTGTTGGCGTATCGATCGGCGTACCCCGCTGCGTCTGCCTTTACATCAGGTGATTTCGCAGTTTTTTCTGTCTCTGCCTCAGCACCTGCAAGATGCTTCAAGGCTTCAGTAACCTGAGTGGGACTACCTCCTGTTGCAATCGACTCAACCTGGGCAGCTACCTCTAAAGCTCCAGGTTCAAGCTGACTCTGTTCGACTCGCGGTAATGTTTGTTCAACCATCAATGCTCTCTGATTCCACTGCTACTGTCACTAATTGATGGAGTTTACGGATTTTATTCGCTGCGGCTAGTTGGGCAATTGTCTGGTTCAATACAGTCACCAACTGATGGCTAAACTGATTGAGCAGTGGCTCTATTGCCTCACCAACAACTCCAAGATCCTCCTCTAACTCCGGTAACTGCTCATGCAACTGCGTCAGCGATTGAGTTTGACTGAGTGTTCCCAATAATGCCTTAGCAACCTGCTTTGCTTGATCCAAGCTCAGATCACCTTTCTTTAGATGTCGTGCAATGGTTGCCAGAACCTCTCGTTCAATGCTTTCCTTGTACTGCTGATAGTCTGATGGGTTGCCTGCCGGAAGTGCAGTTGGCTCTGTCATGGTATTCACCATACGAAAAATTTTCCTCTTTGTCCAGTCAAAAAAGTTGCGTTACTATTTTTTTCACTAAAAAGCGGGCCGAATAACCAGCCCGCCCTTGATTACAGTGCTGGGCGTATATTACCAACCGAGCTTGAGATATAAAACTGCAAGTAAACCAAAGCTCACCAAAAATGTGAGCAGCAGTGCTTTTGCGTTCGGGTGATCTTGATAAAAATCATCTTGCTGTTCGCGGAAACTTCGTTCTCGACTTGCAGCAGATGAAGCGACCATAGGCGTACTAACTCGGGGTGCGCTGCGTTTGACTACTTTTCTCTTAGCAGGGGTGCTCTTTTTACGAGCCTTCGTTTGGGCAGATTTTTTGGGCATACGATCCATGCTCTCTATTTACTACTGGTTATTCAATAGTAACATGAATCCGCTTCACAACTCAAATACCATTTGAGTTGCAAAAACCCCCACGCTTATGGTGGGGGTTTTAAAGTCAACTAAAGGCTTTATCGGGTTACTGTGATAGTCACACCCAACTCAGCAGCAGGAGCACTGACCGTTATACGATTGTCAGTTGCACTCCGTACGACATTATAGCCAGTGTCATATGTACCGGAACAGGTAGTGATTGGTGCAGTATTGAGTGATGGATCTGTTGGTAAAGCAGCCAAGTACTCGGTCACCAAGTCAGAACAAACGTTTGCACCGCCATCGCTGATCTCGGCGTCTGTGGTAGAGATACCAGTCGGCAGCGTCCCTTTGTTGTCAGCCGCATATTGATGGATAGCATTAAGGATAGCGTTAACATCGCTGCTACGAGCCGTATTGTTCGCCTGGGAAAACTGTTTCGCTGGGTTGATAGCGATGAGAACAATTGCCAAGAGAACGGCCAAAATACCAATAACGACGAGTAACTCAATCAGTGTAAAACCTTTTTGGGTCACTCGGCTCAGTGTGGGCAGACGATTGTGCATACCAGTGTGTACCTTATAATAGAAATGTACTATCTATCACTATAGAACCTTTCTTGTCGAGGTGTCAATGGTAGATTGAAAAGTAGCATCATTAATTAGCAGCAGCCGAACTGTCACGGTTCTCTATGAACACAGAACAGCCAGAGGCTTGTCGTCCAATTATGCTGACATAGAAATAGACAACTAATTTACTCACTATTTCTAGCATTTTTCATCAATTGAATCAGTGACCCCAATTCGTGGGTAAGCTCACACAAACTGATGAATGAGCCAACAATTTTTTCCTCTGCTATTGGGTCTTCTGGAAAAAAATGCGTTTCATTAAATCCCTTGCCCTTCAAAAATTTTATATATTCTAGTGCCTCTCGCCAAACAGCTGGTTCAATCACTGCTGTTTGATTCCAAATGTCAAACAGTACAACACTAATTGCTAGTAATTATCCTGACGTCAAAAGACGCTAACTCTGGGTCGTCTTGCACAATTGGCTCAGTACTAATAACGCTTCCAACCGCATCTCTGACTTGTTGGCGCACCTGTTGGGAGACGGAGGGAGTGAAGATGATACTTGCTCTGCTTACTGTCCCTCCTTCGCTATTTCCGGTGGTGATAGATGTAAACCCCTGTTCTTCAAGCGCTCTGCGAACACGATCCGCCTGTCCGGGTACTCCTGAACCATTCAAGACTTGGATTGAGATGTCCGCAAGACTTTCAGGGCTCAAAGCAGCCGGTTCTGCTGAAGAGCTAGCAACCACTTCGGGGCTGGCTACTACAACTGGCGAAGGCAGTGCGGCTGGGCTTGCCACAGGTATGGTCGGTGGCAGATCAGATGTTTGCGACCACCGATACACAAACACCAATGCAATTAAAAGTACCGAAAATACAGCACTGAGAATAATGAGCTGCTTCTTATCCTGAGGTAATCCAGTGGTAATAGCCTTTTTTCTTTCTAGCTTTGCTCGCCTTTCTTCCTCTGAGACAAAACTGAGTAACTTCAAGTGGTCAAACTGTGATTGGAGTTGAGCTGCAAGCTCTACTGGTTGTGCCTGCTGCAAAAGCTCTGGGTTTAATGCAAACTGGGGAATAACGAGCGTGACGGGTAGTTCTTGTTTTTCAAAGACTTGAAGCAAAGGACGATAGAGATTCTTACTGAGTGCCACTACCCGAACGACTTGCTCAATTTGGAACACCTTGTGCATGATTTGTTCAAATGGAATCATGCTTATAAACTCCGCAACCTTCGGATCATCAGCCACTGGTAACGCCGAAAACTCTTGTTGAAAATACGTTTTTTCGGAAAGCACTATGTACGTGTTTGTTTTTTTAATTTTTTCCTCAGAAATCCATAAATTAAGCTGTGAATCAATAAATCTTGTATCGGTGAATTCCATATCCTCAACTGATGATTCGGGAAAATCAAGCACCAAAGGTTCGGGAGCGAGCGCTGAGTATATCGTCAGTTTTGTGAGTTCCACAAACACAACTAAAGGCAGCTGTTCATGCGATTTGAATAATGTAGTAAGTCTTAGTACTGTTCTTGCCATGATGTGACTGAGAGTATGTAATTAGTATACCCTGCCGTAACTACTATTGTCCTCTCATGTGATCCAACTCTCCCCACAGATGTAATGGTAATCGGGTCGAGACCTGAAACTGTTATCTCAGCAGTTCCATCGCCCACTGTCAGGTTCTCGGAAGTATACGTGGGATCACGTAAGAGACGAAACAACGCATTTTCTGCTCCACTCTCAGCGATGTAGAGCGCCTCTTGGCTTTGGTCAAAACCAGTGACGTGTTGCGTGTTTGTGATTGCTGCCGCTACCGTAGCTGTCATGATAACCATTCCCACAGCAGAAAATACTAGCAACGCTGCCAGTGCTTGTCCCTGCTGTTTGCCGTGTTGAAACAACCGTTTCATTGTCGTACCCCCACAGTTGTTTGGAACACCCGGTTTTCGCTTCCACGCTGCTCTGTTGCCCCACTACTTGCCTCGAAACTAATCCGAAGTGTGTCAAAAGTACTCCCGTCACTAACTCGAGTAAAACTAAGATCACTCACCGTAAGATCTGCACGGTGAAGCACCTCGGCTCCACCGCTATCGGTTAACTGCAACGTTGTGCCTTGCAGTTGGTACGTGTAGTTTACCCCACCAATACTCAGGCTCAGGCTATCACTCGAGCTTCCGACATCAGGGCTAGTGATGGCATCTGCTCTGTGTACGTCATACAACAGTCTTTGTAGGATGTACTGGCCCTCTTGTACAACTACTGTCACTGCTCGGGTTTCGATTTGAGTCTCTAAACTTGTCAGAAACAGTGTTGTTAAACCTGAAATAAAAACGACTAATAATCCCATATACAGAAGTAACTCAACTAACGTAAACCCAAACTGTGATATATGGTGTTGTGGTTGTTGAATTTTCATGGTGAGTAATTAACTGTTACCGCATCAAGCTGAGGTGTCTGGAGTGCGTCGGTAGTACTTAGGTAGACTCTGTACCGGAAACACCTACCAGGATTCTCATAACCCTGGGCGTCATTATCAAATGGAATCGGACCCTCTGACTCAAAATATGAAGTGTCTGTCCCATCTGGACCTACAAATGAGTAGGTAACTCCAGTACAACTACCGCTTGCTGCATCCGCAACTCCCACTTGATAGCGAATATCTGTGTTACCACCAGGCTCTGCTGCCTCAGGAATGAATCGATTGTATGCAACTGAGTAACCAGGATCGATAGTGCTTGATTCAAATGTGCCTTCTGTTACGTATTGGCTGCCGCCCACTCCTCCCTCAATGATCTTGAACTCAGCAGAAGTGTCCCCCGTCACGATATAGGAGTAAGCATCACCATCTGACTCTTGAAGTGACGAAACACCATAAATTCCACTGTTTACTTCAACCCCACCGCAGCGTTGAGGATTTGACTCGGATGTTAGATCAATGACTTGGTATTCCTCTCCACCCGTTCCTACCAAGAGTGCCTTGTTCCCGGAAACAACTGATACACCAGTTGGGTGCATTGATCCCGAGTCATACGAACCGATAATTGGCATACTACCCGATTTGTTCGTCGTGTTGATGATAAAAAATTCAGGCTTGCTGTTGTCTTGAGTGGTCGCAAGGTATGCTCGAGTTCCCGTTTCGTTCGCGTACACTTCTCGACCAAACTCGCCGTTCACATTGGCTGTGGCTACACTGCTCAAGTTACTGCGGTTACTCACATTGATCACGCGCAGTTCAGCTGATCCCCAATCAACTGCTACATACGCATAGTTGTTGATAACGTGCAATCTTCTGCCCGTTCCCCACAAAAACTCGGTATCTAGACCAGACCGAGAACCGGTTTTGCTAGTCAAGTCAAAAGTCTGCAACCAAGCACCAACCGTAACATAGCCAGTGTTCCCCACAACATAAATTCCCTGGGCAGTGCCCAAATACCAGGGAGCATTGTAGTAACCGACTTCCTGATTTGTATTCAAATCCACAATTACCACATCCCTACTGCTGTCGTCAGTGGCTATATAGGCATAGTTGGTATCGATAAAAATGTCATTTGTATCATAGCCAGCAATGCTTGCGGTAACATTGGCGACTGGCGGACTCTCGTTGCTCACACTTATTTCCGAGAACACACCGGTATTTGCGAAATCAGTTCCTGCAAATGCTTTCCCTTCTATGGCGCGAACAGCTCTGGCAGCTGCGCTTTGAGGCAAATCCAGTTCTTCAACAACAAACTCACCGGGACGACACCAGTCACCATGCCCCCCTGCCGCAAGTATTACTTCGCCACCGGCGAGATTGGTTGTTACTGTATCGGTTAGCGTGCCTGTATCAAACTCAACTTGTGTCGTCTGATTTATGGTCGCATTGTCACCAAATCTTGAGAGATAAAGTTCCTCCGTGAGCGAGCTGACAGATGGCGTTGACCAATCAACCGTCACGTTGATAGCCTTGGTCGAAGGATCAAGTTCGCCACCAGTCGAAACAATTGCACCAGAACCATCTCTGTAAACATCCGAAATAGTTATGGTGCGCGTCAAAGTTCCTATTGTCTCTGACCCACTCACAAATACCCACGTGCTCCCTTGCACCACCGGGTGGTACTCACCGTTGGTCGCAATGTACTGCCAACCTTGACTCCTGACTGCCCTGACAGCTTCGACCGCCTCACGAGCTAAGAGCGCGGCTTCTAAACGCTGTTCTTGCTGAGCTTTGCCTTGTCGAGAAATAATAAAACCACTCAGAAGTGCCGGAATAATAAGAGCTCCAACCCCAATTGCCACCAAAAGCTCAATCAGAAGCTGGCCATTTTGCAAAAATCCAGTTCCATGTCTGCTCGTGTGCTTCTTTTTTGCGCGCTGGAGAGACCATAATTTATTCAACATCTAAAGTCACTCCAAAACGGTTTACTCGCAGTTGCGCGGTCTCACCTGCACCTGCATTGATAAATGTAACGGTATCTTGGCCCACCGTGTAGTTGAGCACCTCACCGCTCCCACGCTGAAAAACTAGAGAGCTTTGTGGCAAAGTTGAGCTCAGTGTGGTCACATCATCAAGCACCGTTACTACATTTGTGGTGGCATCTGCTTGATATGTGTCACCTTCAAAAAAAACATAGCGATCAGTGTCTATGTACACACCAAATGATGATGCCGTGTCATCAAGTCCTAAATCTGATCCCATCGCTTTAGCCTGCAGCAGTCGCAGTTCAGAACGGAAGACTTCACTCGCACTACTCACTGATGTCTTAGGTATTAACTGAGACAAACTAATGCTGCTGATTCCGTATAACGTTGCCAAAATTCCCATTACTAAAATGAGCTCAATCACGGTAAAACCTGATTGATGTTTGTTACTAGATCGTCGAACGTTACGTGGAGTCCAAATGGCAAGCATAGTACCAGTATATACGGTGGAAAAAGGGAAGCAAATTAGTGGAGCGAGCCGTTCGACAAGTGCAGCTGTCAGGTTGACGCAAACCTAGAGTTAAACCCAAAAACTGGTTCTTGTTCTAATAATACCAACGTCTTGCCTCCTCCCATACTCCGTTTGCATCTTCTTAAGCTCATTAGCGGAATAAAGCTTGAGAGAGAAACTAAAGGTGGACCCATGGTTCACTCCACCAGAATCTGCCCAAATACTTCCTTTGTGCAACTCAACGATCGAGCGACTAATGTACAAACCAAGACCAGTACCTTGTGATGCATTCTGGTTTGTCTTATACGAACCTTTGATCAAACCAAACTTCTGAAACAGTTTTTTGATTGTTTCCTCTGTCATGCCAACTCCATCATCCTGCACATGGGTCACCAGCATATCGTCATCTTTCTCAAAACTGATTCTGATAGCTCCACCCTTAGCCGTAAACTTGAGCGCATTGCCGATTAGATTCATCAGCACTTCCCCAATCTTATCCATGTCAGCAATAACTTCTGGTACTGCACCGATTGATTTACCCGACTGATCAACACACTCCTCAGCCACCGATACCTTAATGCCAAGCTCATCAATTCTTGCTTTGACCTCAGCCACCATTTCAACCGCCAATGCTCGCACATTGACAGACTTTACATCCAATGAGATTCGATGTGATTCGATACGTGAAATGTTGAGCATGTCGTTGACAAGCTTGATCAACCGATCAGTTGAGGAATAGGACCGTTCAAGGTAATAGCGCTGCTTCTCGCTCAACTTACCTCCCTTGCCACTCAGTGCCATCCAGATATAAGATTTAATTGCTGTCATGGGAGTACGCAGCTCATGAGAAGCAATTGATACAAAGTCATCCTTGAGCCTGTCTAGCTCCTTCAGACCTCTGTTCGCGCGTTTAAGTTTGCGTGTAGCTTTATCAACCTCTTCCTTAAGCACAATGTTGAAATGTCTAATCTCCTCGAATGATAATGCGTTTTTGACTGCAATTGCTACCTGGGGTGCGAGCAGTTGGAGAGTGCGAATGTCTTCCTGAGAGTAGGGCGCGCCATTCTGTTTTTCCTTGAGCAACAAACAACCTTGGTACACGTTGTTGACAATCAGTGGCAGCACAACAGCCAACGCACGGTTCCGCATAAGTGTTTTCGTGCTCGATTCAGGGATTTCATCAAAAACGAGTACCTGATCTTCGCTGTCGGTAAGCGCTGATCTCAGTTTGGTATAGGCACTGAATGCACTGGTAGGTTGCGACCGCTCTCCTGCAGCATCCTGTAGAAGTGAAATGTGCCCAGATCCATACAGCGCGACCTGGCGATCTTCTCGGCCAATCGCAACAGCAATGGCAGATATTTTCATTTCATCCGTAATAACCTTGATAAACCCGTCAACCAGTTTGGTGAGACTCAAAATTGATGTCGAGATTTTGCCAGTTTTTTTAAGTAGTTCAGCCTGATTATAGTCACGTCTGTAAAAAATTGATTCTGTTTTGTGTTCGAGTAAGCGCTTGAGTGGCTGGAAGCTAAACATCAGCAACAGCGCGAGCGTCGTAGTTACGATGAACTGCAAGCTAGATAGTGGTTGGTGGGTTACGAATGTTTGGAACGACACCATCAATACCGTATACAGTGCAGCCATCAAGAAAACGATCAAAACGTATGCAACAGTTCGTGCAATGACTAAGCGAATATCAAGAAATTGGTGTTTCATAATCGCATATGCAATCGAGCCGATCATGAACACAATTACTAAGGGCCCAAGAAAAACCGCACCCGTAAACTTAAGGATTACCGTCATCACTACTGTCGTCAAAGCCATAAGTGAAAAAGTCAAAAATACACCCACCAAAAAGTAAAAATGCTGTGTTTTCTCTCGGCCGACCGCTCGCCGATACTTATAGATTAGCAGCAAAATTGAAACGAGAATCAGTCCGACAAAATCAAAAAAGAAAAGCGGAATGGCAGGACCTGGTGTCGGCACCGGCTGCCCACCAGGATACTCTATATCAGTGAAAACTGCCGGTGTGAGAGCTAAGAATGAAGTGATTGTGGCAAGCAATCCAAGTATGCCAATTTTGCGCCGCGAAAGCATGAGTGCTGGCCTGGGAAAGGTATGTACCAACAAAAGAAGAGTGGGCCCAATAAATGCGACTTCAGCCATAACCATGCGAATCCAGAAAAGTTGACTTTCCGGTGTTGGCTGGGGTGGGTGAAGTGAAATGTAGTTAACGACGATGTAGAGATCGATCAAAACAGCTAGAAAAAGAAATAAACGATGAGTCCAACTACGATGGTTACGGAAAAAAACAATAAGGCCAAAGTAGGTATTGATGAAAAAAGCAAATACACCAAGTATTAATTCAAGTGTGGGCATGTGAACTCAGTATAGCAATCTCAAAACTGACTGCCTACCAGCAGCAAGAACCTACGTGTAAGGATTGATACAACTACGAGGCTGGCAGCAAACACTCGCTCACTGGTGGGCGAAGCGAGTGTGGTCGCTGCCAGTCCTCGCTGCGTTTCGGTTTGCCAATTCTAAATACAACAACAGGACGGCGCGAGGTGCGAAGCACCGAAGCGCCAAACATAGTAGTAACCCAATCAACTTCTGTAATCCCAGCATGAACAGCTGTCGCAAAACCCTCATGCCACAACCAAAGCGCCAAGCGCAAATATGCCCTCCCCGCTTCCATTCGACCTTCCTGGTCATCGCGTGCAAGCGTTAAGATAGCAACTGCAGCCGAGCTTTCGATACCAACTTTTCCACCTTTGGCAAAAGCCGCAACTTGATCAGGTAACAATCGCTGAAGACCTGATAGTCCTTGGTGCACAGTTAGGGCAAACTTGTCATCGAAACCAAACTCAACACCCCTCATAGCATAGAGTGGTTTTGGTGCGTTATTCGGCAGCAGCCAATCCCCTAGTTCGCGCGCAAACCGCTGGTTTTCCATTACAAACCGATCGGCGTATTCCTGAAATTTTCCTAGTGCCCTCAGCATAATTGTTCCAGTCAAAGTATGAACTTGAACAAGTTCGCTCACTTGACTTGCTACTGCGTGAAGCGTGGATTCATGTTGTGATGTTAGTGTTTGGGTTCGGTCGTACTCAGAGCGTATAACCTTACGTGACAGCATGATTTCTGGCCACGGTAAGGTTTCTGCCACCTGTTCTGCCTGCCCAGACTGCGTCGGATGGAAGTGAATTCGCGCTACTGAAATGTACTGTTCTTGTCCCTCTACTAACGGGTAAACAGATTTTGCTGAAAGCTCGACATAACTTACTTTTGACTCTAAACCATACCACTGTGCAGCCAAAACTAGACTCTCTATAACACACCCCATACTCACCATAGCCTGACGACCAACCCGATCCGATTGGGCCAAAACAAATGCGCGATCTAGTACGCACTCAATCTCGCAAGTGACGTCGTTAACACGAAAACGCTGGGGAATGCTGTTATGGCTGGTGGGTGCCAGCACTGCAAAGGTGATTAGATACCGAAGCTGTTGATCGGTTGTTAGGCTCTGGAAAGATGAAAGTGATAACAAAACCTGATCCCACGGATTGTGTGACAATTCAAGTGATCCGATTTTTTGTTTTGATGAGTTTGGGTGCTGTTTTTTTTTACTGTTCATAGACTCGTGATGCTGCAAAGTCGAAAACGCGGTACTCAGGTAGTTGATATCCTAAAAAGTAGCGCGCTGCCCACTTCCCACCAATACCACCTGAAATCATAGCCGTGGCGCCAGACTGTGGCAAACTGCTCGTTGGCTGTTCGCCCGTACCCTTAACCCAAGCCTTAAACTCATCCCGAGCAAACTCAGTACCACACATCAACTCTATGAGAGCAAACACATCTTCCCTGTTACCACTAGTCATGGCTTTGTCTACTGCTGCATCGAGTTCATGATCACTGCACTGGTAACCTAAAGATCGTTGTGGGTTGTGAGCAAAGTCCCAAAACTGTGCGTATGCACAGTGGCCAAAATCACTAAGCATCAAAACAGGAATTCCAAGTTCGCGACATCTTTTTCGAATTAAAACCTTAAGCGGTAAATCGTCCGCTTCTTCAATTACCATATCAAGTCCTGGTTCACCCTTCTTATCACCCAACAAGAATCGATCTATATTCTCCTCAGTGATTCCTTCCTGATACACATACCACTGGGAGTATGGATCAACAAGTTGTTGGCAGTATGCAGCAACCTCAGCCTTACTCCAACGCCCAAGTTCATAGGAGTTCATCAAATCGGAACGTGCTGAGCGACTTTGAGACAAGAAGGTCAGAGTTCCCCTCTCTAAACGATTGAGGTTGTTAGTCTCAATCCAATCTGGATCAGCCACCTTTGCACATTTTGGCCTAAGCTCCCGAGCAACCCCTTCAATAAGATTCCCACCCACACTCGCTCCAACGAAACCAATAACCTTACTCTCCAACAGTTGCCGAACTTCATACCAACTCATTTTCTGTTCTTTGTCTGTTAGTAGCATTCCTGTACTGGTTACTAACGCGGTACGGTGCCAACGTTCCGGGGCAACCAAAAACAAGTTGCCAGTCACACTGTCAAATACATAAGAACCATAGTCTGGCTCCCACACACCTTCAGCCTGCGCCACTTCAGTTCTCTGTCGATACTCGTCAAACTCTCGATCGAAATGTTCCCGCAAAGACTGCCCGTCGATCATTGGCGAGTTAGCTGAGCTTGAAAGCGCTTTGGCTAAATCTGCTAATGTGCTAAAGACCAGTGGGAATTGATGGTCTGGCTCAATTACGACCTTTTTTTTGCCCACAATCTGATCAATTTCTGGATGACTGACACGCACATTTCCGTCCTGTTGATACTGAACCCAACCATTCTTGTGTGCTTCTTTGGCGGCAAAAACAAGCGGCTGCAATCGGTGTAATTGTCTACTTACTGCCATTTTTTACTCCTTTTTCACTGTTCATTTTCTCACTGATAATAGATTTGCACTGATTTCTCACACTGTCAGCGTCCAGTATGCGCAACTTTACTCCATCACCAACAACTTGATCAAGGTAACTCCTTAACTCCATACCCGTGATTTGTGACTCAGGGAGCGGACCATCTTGAGTTAACACTGGACCTAAACCAGAAAGGTGGTAATAAACTGGGGCTTCTTTAATACTATCCCAGTCAACAGGTAAGTATGGTTCGAGCGTCTTCTGACTCATCAAACCTTGCTGAATAAGTTGATCCAGTGCTGCCACTAAGTCTTTAGTTTGCAAAAAATACCCTGGATATTGGTACAGATGCTTGCCGAATTGTTGACGATCTAACCGTACAGCATTCGGGTCTTTAAAACCTAAAACTGTATATGCATAAGGAAACGAAAAATAACTGTCGGTCGAACCCATGCGGTGGTTAAAAACAACCTCAGCCAGTCGACCATTGATTTGGGTGGTAAATAATGTTGGACTGTACTCCGTCTGGTCATAGTCTGTAAAAAACTGATCATTCATCAAAGCAAAAGCAAGCTGCGTCCAGCGATTTTTAGTTCTAATTGCTGACTCGCGCCAGTACTGTGCTACCGTATCTTGGTGACGAGAATCAATTGTCCGTGGTCGGCAAGCACTCAAACGCGAGTAGGTGAACAGCCCCTTGAGCATGTGTTGCTCAGAGCCAAATTGCTCCGCAAAAGTCTCAGTAATCGCTGGTAAAAGAGGTCGTGCCATACCATCAACAACCAAATGATGGTGTTTTAAATCCTCACTCAGCTCGGGCTCCCCAACAGCTGGGACAAAACGCAAACTAATCCATTCCTCAATTTCAGTATTGATCGTGTCGGTCTCTATCGGATATCGAGCCTGCACTAAGTACACAGCAGACTTATCATCGTAGGAATCTAACAATGGCAGGGAATCGTTATAAACTTGGTATGTTTCTCGCGCTTGAGCAACTTTACTACTTAAGAATGTACTCTCCCAAGCGCGACTAAACAATGACTTTGCCCTGTATACAAAAAAAGTGGTATCTCCCAACTCAATAACTCGAGAGGCATGAACATCACTCATACAGTATTTACTCCCATTATTTGAACCATTAGTCTATACTACACTATACTAAAATCGTTTGTAGGACACACGCTTAAGGTTTATATGGGAGAAAAACAGGGGAAAAAAATACTACTCATCGATGACGATCTTTTTATCCGAGACTTGTACCACGAAGTACTCGAGCAAGGTGGATATGTGGTCGAGACCGCTGCTGACGGTAAAGCAGGTCTTGAGAAAATTCAAGCCGGTGGTTTTGACCTGATACTACTCGATATCATGATGCCGCAGCTTGATGGCATTGGCATACTCAGTGAGCTTGAAATTAATCCTCCCAAACAGAAAAACGGACCGATCGTCTTGCTTACTAACCTAGCTCACGACCCAGTGGTAAAAGATGCCCTCAAAAAAGGAGCTCACGATTGCTTTATAAAAGCTGACATGAATCCTGATGAGTTTTTGTCTAAGGTGCACGCACTCACTAAATAATGCATTAAATCATCAGTCTTATCTTGCTCCAACATTTCCGATCAAACCATAAATTGGGGCGATAATTGACATCATCATTGCGCCAACACCCACACCAACGAGAACCAGAAGAATCGGCTCTAACATAGAAGTTGCCGCCTTCAAGTTTTTTGTTACGTGATAATCCAAGTACTCCGAGATTTCGAGCATAGACTTGTCCAGAGTCCCACTCTTCTCGCCTACCTCGATCAACTTGATCATCATGCCCGGAATCCCACTTTTCTTGGACCGAAGTCCTTCTGCGAATGACTGCCCTGCGACCACAGTGTCCCGTGCATGTGATATTAAGTGCCGTACTTCACGTTTGGAAACAACATCTTTTGCTAACTCTAAGGCGGTCGCAATCGGCAAACCAGAACTGAGAAGCAGGTACATGCTGCGCGAAAACCGAGTTAAATCGATCTGCTCTACTAACTTGGAAATTAATGGTAAGGAAAACAGCATGCGAAACAACACCTCTCGCTGGTTTCTAAACATGTAGATGATACCAATAACACCTACAGCCAGACCTATACCGAGTTCAAGCGTGTTGCCAACAATCAGGTCGGAGACTGCGATCATAATTCGAGTTGGCAAAGGCAGTTCAACTCTCAAACGTGTGAAAACGGTCGAAATTCTTGGGACAACAAACACCAGGATGCCAAGAAAAACTCCCACAAACACAATCATGACAAATACTGGGTACATCAAAGATGACTTAACTTTATCGGAGAACTCCATCTCGTCTTGAATATTTTTTTTGATGTCTCTGAGCGTTGTCTCCAAATTTCCGGCTTCCTCGGATGCCTTGATCAAATTAACCGTTACTTTGTTAAAAACCTTGGGAAATTTCGCAAAACTCATATGAACGTGATTGCCAGCTGCTAAATCACTTTCCAACGTTTCCAGAACTTTTCTTTGATTCCCCTTTGATTCCTGCTTGATGGAGCGAACTGCCTCCATGATAGGAATGCCAGCGGCCAACATTGTCGACAAGTTGCTAATCAGCGTAATCTTGTCACTCCCTGATAATCGAGTTGATTGTAGCTTCATTACTCAGCCTCCGTAGTGGTAACCCGCAGCACTTCTTCAATCGTTGTCATCCCCTTGGAGATCTTATCTAACCCATCATCAAGCATCAAGGTGGTTCCTTCCTCTACTGCCTTTTTTTCAATAATATCTGAGTCTTTTTTTGCCGTGATCAATTCGCGAATCGCTTTACTCACATCCATAACCTCATAAATACCAATTCTGCCTTGGTAGCCAGTGAAGTGACACTTCTTACAACCTTCACCTTTGTATAAACGCATTTCTTTATTTTTGCCCACTGGCACATAATGCTTCTCTATTGATTCAGCTGAAAAATGCTCCAGCAACTCTGCCTGTGTCACCGTATAGGAAATACGACACTCAGAACAAATTTTTCGAACTAGTCGCTGACCGATGACAACATTGACAGTGGATGCAACCAAGAATGGTTCAACTCCCATATCAATCAACCGAGGAAATGTAGCGGCAGCGCTGTTCGTGTGTAATGTTGACAACACCAGGTGACCAGTCATTGCAGCATTGACCGCAATCGTTGCAGTTTCACTATCACGAATCTCACCGACAAAAACATAGTCGGGATCCTGACGTAAAATTGATCTCAAACCTTGGGCAAATGTTAAGTTGGTCTTGGTGTTGACTTGGACTTGGTTAGCTCCGGCCACTTTGTATTCTGCTGGATCTTCAATGGTCGTGATATTTTTTTCCCGAGTATTGAGAACTTTAAGTATCGAGTAAATCGTGGTCGTCTTACCCGAACCAGTCGGTCCAGTTGAGAGGATCATGCCGTGTGCCCTCTGATAACCCTTCATGACTTTCTTGTGATCATTTTCATTCATGCCCAAATCAACAAGTGAGAATGATTTTGACTTTGAAGAAAGCAAGCGAAGAACAACTTTTTCACCTTCAGTTAAGGGCAAAATGGAGATACGCAGATCTAGGCGTTCCTCGCGCATATCGAGTCGCAACTTACCATCCTGAGACGAGTGGTGTTCATCTGTTCTCAAACTAGATAGAACCTTCAGCCTGGTGACAATCCGATCGTGGAGAGCTTTTGGCACAACTAAAACGTCATGCAAAATGCCATCAATTCTGAACCTGACCAGTGATTTCTTTTCGCCAGGCTCAATGTGAATGTCAGACGCACCCTCTTTGTACGCAGTGGTAAGCAAGAGATCAACCATTTTTTCCATAGGAAGATCCTCATTCAGATCCCCACCTGCCGTAATCCCCTCTTCCAAGTATTTTTCGAACGTCTTCTGCAAGTCTTTCTTGTACAGCGTCAGCGTGTTTGCTATATCGATTTCGGTTGCATAGTACGGCAAAATCGACTGACCAGTTTTTTTGGCTAAGAGTTTAAGTGCCTCTTGTCGTTGAGGATTGCCGAGTGCAACCTTAACTCCTTTTTCATCTCTATCAAAGGAAATAATTTTGTGCTTGCGTGCTACCTCCTCTGGAATTACCTGCAAAACATCATCAGGAATCGCTGTTTTCGTTAATGCAACAAAAGGTAGTTTTAGCTCTTTTGCAACAGCCGCCCCAATTTTGTCATCTGCAACCAGATCGTGCTCGACAACGTACTGCCACAAGCCTTGCTTGGCTCCAACGGCCTGCTTTTGAGCCTCAGCCAGGGATTTGTCCTCAAGAAATTGGTTGGTCTTGATCAGGCCAGCGACCTGTTGGTCCGAAAGTTGCATACAATACTAGGATACACTACTCGAAGGCAATCAGCCACTTGTCGGTTTGATATCAGACAGCAAATAAAAGGAAGATGAGCTTACTTGGTTACTGTTTGTTGTTCACCCGACCCATCATTGACCTTATAGCCCAAGTCCATAATTTGCTGACGCAACTTGTCCGCTAGTTCCCAGTCTTTGGACTCACGGGCTTTACCACGTTCTTCCAGCAACTCCTGTACCTCAGCTGGAATCTCTAGTGGAGTTTTGGACTCCGCCTGCTTGCTTGCTGCACTTTTCAGATCCAGCGAGAGCACTTCGTCGAACTCGATCAACAAGTCATATTTATCCTGCCCAGGAATGTTCGACTTGGCCACCTCCCAGAGAAGCGCAACCACTGTAGCTGTTTCAAGGTCATTGGCCAGTGCTGCTAGAAACCGCTCCCGATATTGGTCAATTTTGGCTAGCTTATCTTGACTAAGCACCGTTCTCTCTTGTTCCATCTTGAACTGCCGCAACAGATGAACCAATCGGTCATAACTCTTCTGCGCACCAGCCAAGTTGTCCCAGGTGAAGTTGAGCTCAGAGCGATAGTGCGTCGTCAAAAACAACATCCGCAGCGCACGTGGATTGATCCCTCGTTCTACAACATCATCAATCGTAAAAAAATTTCCGAGTGACTTGCTCATTTTTTCGCCTTCTATTCGCACGAAGTTATGGTGAACCCAGTACTTTACGAATGGCTCTTTGTTTGTCAGTGCCTCGGCCTGAGCAATTTCATTTGTGTGGTGAACTGGAATGTGGTCAATGCCGCCAGTATGAATCTCAAACTGTTCGCCTAAATACTGCATAGCCATCGCGCTACATTCGATATGCCAACCCGGGAAACTGCGCGGGTGCCATGGGCTCTCCCAGATCATGGCTCGATTTTCACCTGGACGTTCAAACTTCCAGAGTGCAAAATCTGCTGCATTTCTCTTACCATCGAGCTTTTCGATACGAGCACCTTCTTTTTGCTGTTGAAGGTTAAGCCGGGCTAGTTTGCCATACGACGGGAACTTAGTGGTATCAAAGTAGACACCGTCACCTTCAACAACATAGGTATACCCCTTTGCCTCAAGCGCCTTGACCATCTGCAACTGCGCCTCAATATGTTCTGTCGCTCTGCAACTAATATCAGGTCGTAGGTTACCCATCATGTCCATGCTGCGAAAGAAATACTCCTCGAACTCTTTAGCAATATCCCAGACCGATTTATTGTACTTTTTTGCTCCCTTTTCGAGTTTGTCCTCACCTGTATCAGCATCGGAAGCCAGATGTCCAACGTCGGTCACGTTTTGTACAAACTTCACCTTGTACCCAAATCGACGTAAGACTCGCACCAGGAGATCATCCATGGTGTACTTCCTGAGGTGACCAATGTGTGCATAGTCGTAAACAGTAACACCACAAGCATAGAGCCCCAGCTCCGGCGCTTGATACGGCTCAACCGTTTCAACCTGGCGAGACATTGTGTTGTATAAATTGAGTGTAGTCATACAGATCCTTTCTGCATTGTAACAAAATTAAGAATTCGTGTACTTGGTAGAGTCAGGATCGAACCTTCAGGTAGTGTTCTTCATAATTACCTGTCTTACGATTGAGTGAAACTCTATCGAGCACATTACGCCATTTTTCCATACTTTCCGCTGTGGCCTGCGATCTATGATACTGCGCTACGTACTCTAACTGCGCTATCCTATCCTCCTCGATTTGCTCAAAAATCATGGTCTCTTCCTGGAGGAAGTAGTCAGCCTGCAACATCAGCCAACCCGAGTACCATACCCAATACTCCGGTCTTACCAATGTCTCATCCCAGAATACATCCCTGCCTGCCTGATCGCGAACAACATACCCATTCACATCAACCAAGGTGGCGACCGTTTCGGCCAACCGAGCTACCTCGCTGTGATCGCTGTGATGAATTTCAGGAGTAAGCTCCTGCGGATGAAATGAAAAAATCGCAGCCGGAGCAAGCTCGCGTACCATGGCCAGAACAACTCCGGCAAGCTCACGCTGGTCGAAAAATCTGAGTTCAGCATCCAGGAAACCTGCATTGAGGTAATCAATGCCCAAGGCATGCGCCGCTGTGGCCATTTCCTGCTCACGGGTTTGTGCAACCATTGCAGCTTCGCTAGTCTGACCAAACAGCTTGCCTTTCTCACCAAGGGTCAAAAAAATGATCGTAACTGCAACTCCTGCTTCAACAAAGACAGTTGATCAGTTTCCAATTCAAAACTTCGTCATCGTAGTGAGCTGCTAGTAAAACAACTCCCCGTTCTTTCCAAGCCTGGGTAATAACTATTGGTTTGATTTCTTGATTGGACATATATCCTCTCCTTTTGTGCAAACTGAAATAAAAAACCCGCCTCTGGCGGGAGCTGTGCACAACAACCCACCAGGCGGTTCTAAGCGCTGGTGCAACAACAAGTAAAAAGTGATTTTGCCGCTGACATAGCTTCGTGATTGTAACACTTTTACAAAACTGCTGCTACAAAATTGCTTAACACAACTTAGCTGGTTCTCTTCAACCGCTCAAGCAACTTTCTATATCGCTCTTCATTTTTCACTACTGAATCAAGGGACATAAAGGTTCGCTGCGTCATTCGCCACTTCGTTTTGAAATTTTGGTATTGAGACAACTCGTTTTCTTTTGAGTGACGCACACCGATTATTGCTCCCATAATTCTCTCTACGAACCTTGGCCTGCGTACCTCAAAACCCAACTTCTGTGACATTTCTGTACCAGCCAAGTGAGAAAGTCCTGTTAAAGCAATTACGCTCTCAGGATATACGCCCTTCTTCACATCATCTGCCAACTCTATCAGGAACGACAAAAAATCGATAAGAATAAGCCTGGCAGCAGCAAACTCATTGAGCTCTGACAACTGCCCTAAGCCCCTGATGACGTCCACATTCAGAAGATTGGCCCCTGGCACAATGACAACACCATCCTCGAGTTTTTCGGTTGGACCGACGTGCTTAGTGAGCGTTAATTTCACATGTTCACCATAGCGATACGTTTTGTGCTCGCCAAACTCTCGATCCAAGCTCTTACCAACTTTTTTCAAGTTGTGGGTTTCCTTCAACATATAGCCTGTAGCACCGAGAATTAACTTAACTAAACTTCCAGTCACTAGGTCTTGCTCATTCCTGACACTGCCCGCAACCGAGACTGCCTTCAGCAACTTTGCGAAAACCTCACCAGGTATATGGTATGCCAATCGATCTGAAAAGGATTTACTCTTCTGATTTTCTTGAGAGTTAAGATGCTGTTCGCTCATATCGATACTATATTGGGAACAACGTTGGAGTTACAGTACAAATAGGTGGCGTCAGTTTGCGCTGCTTGGCCCCGAAAGTTGTTTCCTATCTGTTTGGAGTTTTTGGACCGCTTTTTGTTTCTTGTTGCCACCCGGCCCAACTGGACCCTTTTTGGGACCTGATGGCACAGACACATCAGAGTGCTTGGCTTGAGCTTCCTGCTGCGCCTTGTACTGTTTTTCTTCCTCAATCGCCTGCCGCCGCTTCATTTCTTTTTCGTAACGACGACGTGCTTCTTGTTGCTCCTGTTGGTCCAGCTGCTTATACCGCTGATGGATAGTTTTTGCCTTTGCCTGATCTTCTGGAGTTAGCTTGTTGGGTTTAAGACCGAGCCAAGCATTGAGTGAGAAAAAATTTTTGATTTCAGCCCACACGTCTTGACCAGCACGTTTGACTTCATCTTTGATTGTGCCGATCTCACGAGGTTCGACTGGCGCTGCACCTGGAGCCTGCTGCTGGGCAGCTTGAGCTTGGGCAGCTGCGATCTGCTGTTGGGAAACTTGGGAACCTTGCTGTCCCAAA
Source organism: uncultured Pseudomonadales bacterium (assembly GCA_964494905.1). Classification (GTDB taxonomy): domain Bacteria; phylum Patescibacteriota; class Microgenomatia; order UBA1400; family PJMF01; genus CAZBMX01. The sequence goes on from CAZBTU010000010.1 coordinate 32,724, forward strand.
GCTTTTTGGGAAGATGCTTGTTGAGCCGCACTCTCGTCCAAGTGCTCACCAAACTGACCCATCCCCTGGTTAAATCCGCCTCCCATCCGAGGTATAACACCTCCACCTGGTTTGGGTCCACCTGGTCCGATCATAAATCAAATCTTCGTATGCTCAAGTTGCTTAATGTCAAATCCTTGACCGGCTGACTGCTTCGATTGTTGCTCATCAACCTTATCTTGGTCTTGTTGGACTCGTGCCTTGTACTGGGGCGTATCTTTAATTTGCCCTAAGGCGACTCGCTGTTCCTCTAAATGCTGTTGGTCAATAATGGCCTGCTGACGCAGCTTCTCTTCCATCTCAGCTTGTAGCTGCAGTTGTTCGGGGGTTGGCTGATTTGGGTCAGGTGCAGGCTCCATGGCACCCATACCACCTGGGGCACCTGGTCCTTGCCCAGCGGCGCCAGCTTTTGCTTGACTTTCTTTGAGGAGCTCCTCCAAAACATCAAGCGGACTCTTTTGCCCAGCGCCTCCATCAGCAGGGGCAGCTCCAGGGTCTACAGCACCAGGATCAGCAGCGCCTGGGTCATTTCCCCCGGGCACAGGAACACCAGTGGGATCAAGCCCACCAAGAGCAGCCAACGGATCATCAGCCATCATCATAGGTTACACCATACACGTTTTAGGACACTAAAATCAAGCCGAAGCTGTGCGTCGCCTGAGTGCATGCTGGCGTTCGACCTTCTTGCGGAGCTGGCGGACAGCTGCGTGTGCCGCATCGACGATCGCCACGTACATATCGACAGCGTGCTTACGCACTACGACATTTTTGCCTGGCACTTCCAGTGTAAACGTAACTTTGTTAGCTTGGGGGTCATTTGATTTCTTGGTAATTGTCTCAAGATAGACCGTTACCTTACTGATCTTTTTACCAAGTTTATTGAGTTTGTTGGCTTGCTTGGTAGCAAACTCACGCAACGCCTTGGTAACTTTTACCTGTTTGGACTCGACGAGCACAGTCATTGCTCCTCCTTCCTCTTTCGCTCCGTATTAGAGCGAAAGAACAGATATAAAAAAACCGCTTACTGCATTGTGTGCAGAGCGGCTGACCAACATGTCTGTAAAGCATGTAGCATTCACATACAGATTAGCAGATACTTGCAATTTTGCCAAGTATCACGCAAATTTTTCTTCGAGAAGTGAGGGGGCTCAGACTACAGCTGTACCTACATCAAACATAATGGCTCGCCGAGCTTCCACATACCAGCTATTGCTTTTCTTGCAATCCTCAATCATCTCAGCGGTGTTCGCTTTGAGTAAACAACCAGTTTGGGGGTCAAGCATAAAAATGTCGTAGGTCCCATTCGGTTTCGCGAGGTAATCAACTGCAAGCATAGCATGGTCACCGGCTGTATAGTATCTTGACCCAACTCTGGGCGGCACAGTGAAGTTAGGCTTCATTCGCTTCAATATTGGCCAATATGGATGATCATTGTTAACATCCACAACAGTGCTCCTCAGTGGTACTTCTGTTAAGAATACCGCCAGACCGCCATCTTTTCGTGCACGGTCGATGTGCAAATCACTTCTCCTGTTATAGATACTGCTTGTGCCTTGAGCGTCTACCATGAGTATTGTCAGTAACACATCGAGCT
>CAZBTU010000010.1:34456-36946 GCA_964494905.1 uncultured Pseudomonadales bacterium
ATACTGCTTGTGCCTTGAGCGTCTACCATGAGTATTGTCAGTAACACATCGAGCTTATCCATACCCGTGTTAAAGCGGGTGTCTTTCACAATTTGATTACCAACAAACTCACCTCCATACTCGTCCACTAAATCACTAGCTGTAACCCAAACTGCGTTGTGCACCCTACGAATTCTATTAAAATTTGACATGACACTCTGGTGCAGTTTTTCTTGATCAGAAACTGCCGCAATGTTGCCTTGAAGAATGCGCAACATCACAGTGCTATTGGGAACACACATATCACCTCCAGAGGTGTGGGTGCGACGGAATTGATCAACCATCGATATGTGTTTGTTTGGGAGCAAAGAAGGCCGCGTTAAAGCTTCTTTTGTTGGCACTGGAGCTGGTCTCTTTTGCCCAACAATTGGAATAGGTTCTCTGGAGCCGTTTCCGTGCCGACTAATATTCCACACTTCTCGCACCAACTGTACAATGGCTGGACTGACAGCACTCTGACTCCGATTTCGTGCTCCGAAGTATTTTTTATTAAATTCCTGTATCAACACCTGTAAGTCGTGTGCCACAACTTCTGCCGCTGCTCTTGGTTGCCGATTCCGATGCATCTCGGCCAACGCTTGCACAGTTCTAGTTATTTCATCTGTAACACCAGGACTGAGTTCACCTTCAATCATATCTCCATTATAAGGCATGCTACACAACCCGTCTGCCTTCCAAAGCCCGTGACAGCGTCACCCCATCTGCATACTCGATGTCCGCACCAATCGGCAATCCATGACCAATCCTGGTAATCTTCAGTTCATCGGACACGCCTGGCTGGCCACGAACAAACTCGGAAATGTACAACGCTGTTGCCTCGCCCTCCATTGTCGGGTTAGTCGCCAACACCAACTCGCGTATGCCTTCCAACCGCTTGACGATGTCATGGAGAAATAGTTGATCTGGGCCAATGTTATTCAGTGGAGCAATCACCCCATGCAGAACGTGATACAGTCCCGTGAATGCGCCTGACCGCTCTAAAGCAATCGCGTCGAGTGGCTGCTCAACAACACAAAGCGTGCCGTTTGAGCGAGTGGGATCACTACACACGGGGCAAGGGTCGCTGTCGCTCACGTTGTGGCATTGGTTACACAAGATAGTTTCTCGCTTGAGCGCCAGGAGTCGATCAGCGAAGTCTTCAATTTGGTGGTCCGGATTGTGGAGCAAGTAGAAAACAAGACGCTGCGCCGACTTAGGACCAATGCCAGGAAGTTTTTCAAACGATTCAACCAGACGAACCACAGCCTTAGGGAGCTTCATACCGGTCAACTATACAAGCAGAAGCGTATCCAATCAAGTCACTAGATACAGCAGCCGAAACGGGAACTAGCCTATTTCAAGTTTAAACTTCTTTGTGAGACTATGGGCGATTCGACGCACGCTCTCACCCGTAAATCCAACTTGTAGCAAATGTGCGTACAGCGCACGCAGGCCCTCAGCTCGAAGAATATACCGACTTGTCTCTCCCACCTCAGTGACATCGATACGCGCACTAGTTTCATCAAGAGGGGTTAGTCCAGGCAGGACTAAGAATGTGTGTGGCTGCTGAGCGTCAACTTGCATTGTTTCTATGAGGGCTCGTTTAATAAATTCTTGTTCGGTGTCACGCAAGCCTCTCTCAAAAATGACTTGCTCAGTTGGCATCGCGGCTATGTGGTGAAACTCAGGCAGTTCCAGCTCAGCCAGTGGCGTAATACCAAGGTACCCAGCCATCACAGCTAATGGCGGGACACCACCTCGAACTAACCTAAAAACCGTTTCTGCCGCAATTACCTCTTCGAGTTTAATAAGCTGATCATCCTCTGTGCGTGCATACACCACATCTGCTAAGCCCCGTTCTACTAAGTCTGCCAAATCCAGTCGAGTTGAGGAGTGACCAGCGGCACCACCAGGCATGTATGCTTTTTTAAGTTCATCCTCGCCAATCACACCAGGCTTGAAAACCGCTAATATCTCAAATTCTTGTACTGTTGCCGCGTCTTCTTGACTTTGCCAAAGAGCCATACCAATTGAAAACAGCGCCACCACGGTGTCGTGCTCAGTGTAGAGCTTGAGTACTTGCTCATAGTCAGCATTAATGACGCGGAGTTGTTCGGCAGGATCTTCTATTCCCTCGAGTTGCCTCTCGATCTTGAATAAGTCGACTCCGTTTTCGTAAAGCTTCAGTGCAAGGTCTTCTGGTGCAGCATTTGCAACTTCTTCCTGAGGTAGAGTTAGTACTTTGGTTACAACATCACTCGCAAAAACTTCAATCTGGCGCTGTTTAAGTTTTTCTGTGTCATCCTCAAGCCCATACTCCTTTGGATCAAGCTGCTTCACAGCCTTTTCCTGTGCCCACCACAAGTTCTCTACGAGCGGATGAGTTATGGGAATGAGACCTAACGCAACCGGAATAACCAGTGCTTTCTCATTGAGTGCAACCCTGAGCGGAGATGGATCTTGGGACTCGGC
>CAZBTU010000011.1:0-30061 GCA_964494905.1 uncultured Pseudomonadales bacterium
TCTAGGTGATACGTGTCCCAACCAAAAATTGGGCACGTATCACACGTATTTTCCGTATCATAAATGTTCTGATTTCGGTATAATGGCGTCTCAGTTCAAGGCGCGATACCAGAGTGGTCTAATGGCGAGGTCTGCAAAACCTTCGATTCGCGGGTTCAAATCCCGCTCGCGCCTCACGTTCATTGATTTTCGACGAGACTGTACTCTTAGGAGTATCTGCGTTAATATACGGTAGAGGGTTCCTATGTTATCCGACGCTTTTTTGCGACCAGTTCAGCTTTTTCTGATACGGAATAAACCAAAAATTCTGCAAGTTTGTCTGGCCTTTTACATTGTGCTGGCCGCGGCGTATTTATTGGGTTTACCACTCTTCATTGTCATGCCTGACTTACTGGGCATTATGCTTGATGTTGGAAATAAATTCGGTGTATTGGCCTTGATTCTTTATGGTTTTACCTTGTTACCTGGAATACTAAAAAGACTACAAATTTTGCCGGTAACTCAAGTCACACTCATGCTGTTTCGCCGACAGTTTGGTATTTTAATGTTTTTAACAGTGCTCATTCATTCTGGATATAGTTTGCTCTTTCCGCTTTTGTCCACAAGTACCCTCTCAATCAATTTATTTACAACTCGGGAAGTATTGGGAACAATTGCAGAGATTGTGCTCTTCCCTCTTTTCATTACGTCAAATGATCGCTCAGTGCGAGTGCTTGGCAAGTGGTGGAATCGAGTCCATAAGCTGACTTATGTTGCGCTGCTCTTTATCTTTGGCCATGTTGTTCTGCTTGGTGGTGAACTGCATTTAAAACTTTTCATTGGTAGTTTGCTTGTGTTGGAGTTTATATCTTGGGGTGTGTGGCTGAAGAGAAAAGGCACACCAGCTGCTGTCACATCTAGTTCTCAAACGATTACTCCCCCACCAACCATACCTCCACCAATTTTGAGATGAAACAGGAAATGCAATGCCAATAGTCGAAGTTAATTGTGTATTCGGATTACCAGTACGAAAAAGGCTAGTGAAAGAAGGTGATGTCTACACTTACAAAGGCAAGTCGAACCCACCGGGCGGTCTGGAACCCGTGCCTGTTGAAGTTGAGGTTGAGGCTGTGACAACTGAAATATTAAGAAGAGATACCAAGTACCCTTTTAGTGCTGTTAGACAGTCTTTTATGGGACCAGTTCAGGTTCGAGTTGAGTCGCAAAGATTACGACACGGAGCAGTTGAAGAATTGGTAATACCCAGATTTAGTAAGATTTTGACTACTCGCTTTGAGTGGCTTGAAAAATAGTCCGGTATAATAGAAGCGTGTCAAAGCAGAAAACTTTTTTCATTCACACCTTTGGTTGCCAGTCAAATAAAAGCGACTCGGAACGTATTGCCGGCGACTACACCGCTCGGGGGATTGTGGAAGCTACAGACTGGCGGGAGTGTGACGAATTAGTCGTGAACACTTGCGCAATCAGACAAAGGGCTGAAGATAGGGCCAAAGGCTTTTTGCATAATGTCGCAGTCTACTTTCACACGCTAGGGAAACCACGGCCCAAAATCATCCTAACTGGATGTATGACACACCATGGAAATGAACAGCTTCTCGCAATGTTGCCGGTTGTGGATGAGATTTTACCGATCAACGAAGTTGGTTTTAACAGTGCGGCTGTGCGAAGAGATCTAGTTCACGCTTGGATTCCAATTTCTACTGGTTGTAACTCCTACTGCACCTACTGTATTGTGCCTTACTCGAGAGGTAGAGAACAATCTCGTTCGTTTGAGTCCATCATGGAAGAGGTCAACCGATTAGTACGAGAAGGCTATAGTGAAGTTACTTTATTGGGCATGAATGTGAACTCGTGGGGTTTAGAGAAAGTCGGGATAGGTTTTCGTAAGTTGATGATGGAGAACAAGAACTTTACTCGTGATGATTTGCCAGAAAATCAGTCCCAGTATCTCAAGCCGACAGAAACACCACCATTTGTTGCATTGCTTCAGGCAATTAGTAAGTTTTCCCAGATTAAAAAAATCAGATTTTTGACAAGTAATCCCTGGGATTTTCATGACGAATTAGTTGCGGAAATTGGGACAAATAAAAAAATTGATCGTTATGTCCATTTGCCCGTGCAGTCTGGTAGCAATAGTGTGCTTTATCGTATGAACAGAGGATATACCCGAGAACGGTATGTTGAGGTAGTTGAGAAGCTACGGAGTGCTGATCCAGATATTGTGATAGGTACCGACATTATTGTTGGTTTCCCCGGGGAAACAGAGGAAGAGTTCCAAGAGACAGTAGAGTTATCACGCCGGATGAACTGGAAAGTCGGCTTCGTTGCAATGTACTCACCCAGACCAGGCACAGCCAGCTGGAGGATCTATACTGATGATATTCCCCATGTTGATAAAAAAAGACGTTGGGAGATACTCGACAAAATAATTAACAAGGATACGCTGCACGAGCGGCCGGTTGTGGTGTGACAGTACTATCAATTGTAGGTGCGACAGGTTCGGGTAAAACTGCTTATGCGTTTCATTTGGCTGAGCGGTTGATAACGATGCGGCACTGCCGGCGAGTGATCCTAGTTTCTGCTGACTCAAGACAAGTATATAAGGGTTTGGAGGTGGTGAGTGGTGCTGATGTGCCAGCCACAATGATTCGAGTTGAGGCCTCAGTTTCAGAGTCCCTACCCTATTCACACTTTATTCACGAGAGTTTGCCCATTGAGTTACATGCGGTCGGGATAGTTGAGCCAGATGTGCGGTGGTCACTTGCAGCGTTTCGACAACTAGTGCAAGCGGTTGAAGCTAGTGCTCAGAGCGATACTGCATTGTTTATCGTTGGAGGAACGGGGCTTTACCATCGTTGGATCTACCAACGAGCGCCTTGGCAAGATGTCCCACCAGATCCAGAGTTGCGTGCTCGTTTATCAACATCATCTGTCGGAGAGCTGCAAGAGCATCTTATCAGAATCTCTGCTCCATGGTTGCAACGGATGAATAACTCAGATCGAAACAATCCGCGTCGGCTCATACGGGCGATTGAAAGAGCAACAGCGAATTTTCCAGCAAGTCAGTATCAGACTGGTGTTCAGTCAGTCCAGCCGCTCATAGCTATTTTGGATGACCCGGCGACTCGGGAGTTAAGGATACGTCATCGCGTTCATGAGAGAATCAGCAATGGCGCAATCCTAGAGGTTGAGCAATTGAAAAGTAAGTATTGTGATCAAATATTGCCCGTCTGGAGCACACTAGGCGTTCCGCAAATAGCTCAATACTTGGACGGTACATACACCTATGAAAAAATGCTTGAGTCATGGATTACTGCTGAACTCTCGTACGTAAAAAGACAGATGACTTGGCTTGCACAAGAAAAAGTATGTTGGCTTGAACCAAATGCTGAAGAAGTGCCTGATTTCTTGTTAAGGACTAAAACATTGTAATAGCGCTGTGTGACCATTTGGATAGGTGTTGTATACTAAATCAGTATATTTCAGGAACTAGACATACATGTTGGCACTTTTTTCTCCAAATAAACACAGCGTAACAATTGCCCCAAGCTCAATCTTAGCTGTTATTGGCTTGGTCCTGGCTACCTATTTTGTGTACCAGATTCGCTCAATTTTAGTTTTATTATTATTGGCATACATCATAATGGTTGGTTTGTTGCCAGTGGTGCATTTTTTCGAAAAAAAACTACGCTTGCCTCGTGGTGTGAGTATGTTTTTTGCCTATCTGTTACTCATTGTCGGTCTTGTGGTGTTGATTGGTTTCTTGGTGCCGCCTTTAGCAAGCGAGGCATACCAGCTGGTGAAGAGCATGAACATTCAGATTGCAGATATTCCCATTGTGCAAGGCTTGCAACAATTTAGTTTTACTGTTCAAGAACTCAGTGCATTGGCTGAAAGGGTTGGTGACTCGGTGGGTTTTCTGTTTTCAGTGGTAAATACGACGTTTAACGGCATCTTTACTATTTTTACTCTTTTTGTTCTGTCTTTCTACTTGATGATCGAACACCCACGACTTCACACCAAGGTGCTGTGGTTTACAAAGAAACCTGAACATGTGCTTCATGCCGAGCAAGTGCTTCGCTCTATTGAGAAACAGCTTGGTGGCTGGGTGCGAGGAGAGTTGTTATTGATTATGATTATTGGTGTGATGACCTACATGGGTTTGGCACTGTTGTCTATTCCCTTCGCACTTCCGCTGGCGATTATGGCAGGTATGTTAGAGATCATTCCCAATATTGGACCTACTGTTGCGGCGGTTCCAGCAGTACTCATAGCACTGGTAACCTATGGCCCAGTTATGGGTGGTGTCGTGTTGCTGTTTTCGATCGTCGTTCAACAGCTCGAGAACAACTTGATTGTACCGAAAATCATGAGCAAACATGCTGCCGTCAGTCCGTTAGTTACAATTGTGGCAATTCTGATAGGTCTGAAAATCGGCGGCGTAATTGGCGCGTTATTAGCTGTGCCGGTTTATATCATCGTTCGAACTCTCTACACAGCCTTTTTTAAACAATATATTGCAGAGTAACGTTATCTGTGCTTCTAAATCATGGTATACTAAATGGCTTCATTCCTCTGGACTATGGCGTTCCGGCTTGCCGGGATGAGGAAAGTCCGGACAGCAGAGCACAGAGTGCCTCGCGAAAGCGGGGGTGTTTTTCGCTTCTGGCGGAGAACAACAGTTAGAGCAACAGAGACGAGTCTCCCGTGTTTCACGGGAGAGTGAAACGGGCAATCCTCCTCGCTGCAACTGGCGAACTTCACCGCAATGGACGTGCTCCCTTTTTTCTCGGCATTTGTCGGGATTCGGTGATAAGGTTCCAGGCATTAGACAAATCATAGTCAGCAGCTTGGAAACAAGTCCATAAGTACCGATAGGTCTATTTTTGGCTTTGTTTCCAGGTTGCAAAACAGAATCCGGCTTACTAGAGGGGTGGAGCTTTCAATTAAAACAGGGTATACTGTTCCAAAATCTGCTGATGCAGAATTAAGTAAGGATCAGTATGCCGAGTTCCTACTCACCCCTCATGAGCGCTTTTGAGTATAGTCTTGCTTCCTTCGTATCTGTTCTTCCAAAACTTGCTGGTGCTGCCCTAGTAATGGTATTAGGTTTGATAGCAGCTCATATCTTAAGGCAGCTTCTTCGCAAGCTATTAGAGCAACTTCACTTGACGGAAGCACTCGAAAAAACACCGCTTGAACACTTTGCTAAGGAGGCAAATAGGGAGAGGAAGCTCGAGCATGGTATCGCCACGATTGCCTATTGGTTGGTTGTTTTGATTGTGGCCGACACGGTGGTGGAGATGTTGGGTTTGACACCCGTGTCACTGGTGCTCGATCAAGTGTTACTCTTGCTTCCCCGTATTGTAAGTGCTGGTGTGGTGTTGCTGGTCGGAGTGTTTTTTGCTGGGATTTTAGAGAACGTTGCCAAGGCAGTGATGCGGTCTGTCAGTGTCAGAATGTCACGAGCATTTGGTAAAGTAACAAGCTACTCAATCATTACTGTTGCTATCTTGGCAGCCTTATCCGAACTAGGTATTGCGCGTGAGTTCATCCTCATTTTGTTTATGGGCTTTGTAGGAAGTACTGCTCTTGGAGTCGGCTTGGCTTTGGGATTGGGAGGGCAAGAGCTTGTCAGAACAATGCTCAAGGATTGGTATAACCGCATGGAACGTGAAGCCAAGCGAACCTAAGTGGTAAGGTAAGTACAAAGCGATTGGGTGAATGCAAACGATTTCAATTCCTCAAGCGGTTCTGTTAGGTATTGTTCAAGGGGTTTCTGAGTTTTTACCAATTTCAAGTGATGGTCACTTAAGTTTGGTGCAGCAATGGTTGGGGTTGACTGAGGACTTGTTGGTATTTGATGTTTTTTTGCATTTTTTCACATTCTTGGCAATTATAGTTTTTTTTGCCAAGGACATTCTTTTGTTACGTCTGAATGACATCAAAGTATTGGTGATCGGTACAATTCCTGCAGTTGTAGTTGGCCTACTGTTTGAGGACACAATTGAAGCTTTGCTTCACTCTACTCTCTTTGTGAGTGTGGCACTCATTATTACTGGTATTGGTAACTTCATAGCTCACTACGCTTTTCAGCGTCGCAATCAAGCTCAACCAGTGGAGTCCCATGAGAGTTCACTGCCAAGGCACGTCTCATACAGCAAAGCTTTCCTTATTGGTTTGCTACAGTCAGTGGCAATCCTTCCCGGTATCTCTAGATCTGGGAGTACGGTAATGGGGGCTGCGGTGTTAGGTATGTCTCGAATGAATGCATTTCGGTTTTCTTTTTTGCTCGGTCTGCCGGCTATATTTGGCGCAAGTGTGTTACAGGCATATAAGGTTGTAACAGAAGGGTTGGGGACGCTTTCCATGCCCGTGCTGCTCGTTGGTGGCGTCACAGCAGGGTTGGTAGGGTTTGCTAGTTTGGGACTATTTTCATTGATCGTTCGGAAGGGTCAGCTCCAGTGGTTCGGTTGGTATTGTGTGACTATTGGTATTGTTTCTTTAGTTATTACCCAAGTGTAGGACAACAATACAGCCACCGTCTGCGTACTGTGCAAATGTGGTGCAGTCGATCGCGAGCCCCATGTGTTTGTATGTTTCATTCAGAAGTTGTTCGTTGTGGGTGGTACTTTGTATCCAATTTGATGTAACTTGCCATGGTGTGTTCAGATTAAAAGAGAGATTCTCGCCAGCTGACGTAAAGCTATAGCCACTTTGGCGAAAAAAATGCCACGGCTCAGTGTTAGCTTCGTCAGCATGGCGGTAGTACTTATTTGTGATCATATCAGCGAGTTTGAGTTGAGCGCTTTTTTCTAGTTGAGGATTTATTTCCAGTGGTGCCAGTTTTTGATCTTTTCGATGCGCATTGATGAGCAAATAAATGGCTTCAGCCTCTAGGTTTGCATTCGGAACCCGATCAATCGGTTGTGCTGAAGGCAGAGGGGAAATTGAAACGATGAGCGGTGCAACAAACTGTTGTTGCTGTGGGAAGCTATAGTAAAAAATGCCACATATGACGAGGAGCAACACAATGCTTAAGAACACATGCCTCTTATTAATTGAACGTAATATTGTCACACCTTCATTCTATCGCAGGTCTATACTGCAGTGCTTCTGCTAAATGTTCTGGAAGTACTTCAGGTTCGTCTGCTAAGTCAGCTATTGTTCTGGCAATTGCGAGTAAATGTCGATGCCACCGAGCAGATTGCAAGAGTTTTTTTGTTACTTGAAGAAAAAATTGTTTGCTTTTAGGTACGGTAAGGCTGTGCTCTAATAAGAATGTCAAGGATGCTCTCCCATTTGTATCCCAGGGAAGTGAATGGTATCGTTCTCGCTGTTTTGCATGTGCGGTTGCTATCTGTGCACTTAATTCTTTTGTTGAAAGGTTTAGGGCATCTCTGGTGCTGAGTTCACTGATAGGGGGTGGAGAGAGATAACATTGCAGGGCGAATCTGTCGAGCAATGCTGCACCAAGTTTTTTTCGGTACAGGTTTTGGTGATGTGGTGGACAGGTACAGAGTGGTTGGCGACCAGGTTTAGAGGACCTAGAGCAGGCGCAAGGATTTGCGGTCGCAATAATGGTCGCTGATGCAGGGTAATGAATTGGTTGAGAATTCTGTTGATCTAAAAGTTGGGTTACACCTGATTCCATAGGTTGTCGGAGTGCAAGCAAACACTGTTGTGAAAACTCAGTCAGTTCGTCCAAAAAAAGAATGCCATTATGGGCAAAGTGTATCTCACCTGGCTTGCAAGTTTTGCCACCTCCTGCCAGCTGTACAAGCGTACTACGACTTGGGGTTACTCTAAAGGTTTTTGGAGGCTCTGTGGTAGGGATCATGGTATTTGTAAGTGCGTGCAAAGTTCTCAGCTCTACCTCGTCTCTTGGAACGAGGGGGGGAAGCAATGACTGTGTTGCGGTCGCAAGCATGGTCTTACCAACACCCGGTGGGCCTACCAGTAAAGTGTGGTGACCACCGGCCAGAGCAATGGTCAGTGCTCGTTTGCTTTGCCAAAGGCCTCTTATGTGTTCAAAGGATGTCTTAGGTGGTTGGGTAGTTGTTGGGTGTGGTTTCAAAATCGGTAGTTGGTAAGTTTTTGTCCGTTCGGAGGCGCAAAGGTGTCGTAATGAAGCTACACAATGTACGGTTGAACCTGTGAGTATGTATTGGTACTTTGTGTCAACTATTGTAGTAGGAATAAGTAGTCGCCTACGGCCCAATGCTTGTGCTGCAGTCAGATATGAACTTATCGGCTCAGGTGGAGTAAGTGTTCCGTCTAGTTCTACTTCACCCAGAACGGCACGATCTGGCTCAAAAGGTGGAATCGTATCATTCAGTGCAAGCAAAAGTGAGGCAATTGGTAAGCCAAGGGAACTCAACGATACTACTGAGTCTCGAATAGGTTGTATAGAAATTGAGACTTTGCGTGCTCGCAATCTGATTCCTGATGCCCGTATGGCAGTTATGATAGTCTGGGAAAGTGAGCGAGATGTTGTCTGAGGTATGCCAGAAATGACTAGACCTGGTTTGCCTCTGACACTTTCACCAGTTAGGACAAAATGTGTTGGTATGTGTGCGCGATACCCCAATGAATGAACTTGTAGAGCCATACTACTATAGTACGGACTTGTCTTACATTGAGCGTAGACTAGTGGAAACAAATTCGCTTGAGAATGACTGTGTGTTTCAACTTTTTAGCTTGTTTGGGTATGTGCGATTTGCTCGATTAGGCGGTTGCAGTAGCCCCATTCATTGTCGTACCAGCTGATAACTTTGACTAGGTTTCCACCAATAACGTTCGTGAGTGAGAGATCCACAATGGATGACTCTCTGCGACCTACAATGTCTGACGAGACAATTGGGTCACGAGTGACCGCCAGAACACCTTTCCAGCGTTCTTCTTGACTTGCAACTTCGAATGCCTGGTTTACTTCTTCGATGGTAGTGTTTCTCTTGGTCAGAAAAACCATATCAGAGAGCGATCCTGTTTGGGTCGGTACGCGAATTGCTAGACCATCGAACACACCTTTTACTTCTGGAACCACTTCGCCAGTTGAGACGGCAGCACCCGTAGAGGTGGGAACAATATTTTCGGCAGCTGAGCGTGCTCTGCGCATATCTTTATGAGAATTATCGTGCAAGTTTTGATCATCAGTGTATGAGTGAATCGTGGTCAACATTGCTTTTTCTACGCCGAACTTTTCTACCATAATCTCTGCGACCATCGCAACACAGTTTGTTGTACAAGAGGCATTAGAATAGACTTTAGTTGTTGGATCAAAAGAATTTACACCGATGACTGATGTACTGACATGTCCTCCCTTGGCTGGTGCAGAGATAATAACTGCTTGTGCCCCTCCCTCAAAGTGTTGAGCTGCCTTTTCTTCCGAAGTGAACGCACCAGTGCTTTCGATAACGGTGTGCACAGCATTTTTCTGCCAGGGAATCTTTTTGGGGTCACGTTGAGCGGTGACGATAACGGTTCGGTCAGCAATGGTTAGTGTGCCCAGTACCGGGTTTTCGTCCGTTACATTTTCTTTGGCTTGGAGGCGTTGAACAGTAATCGATTCTGTGAGTCTTCCATAGTTTGTGTCATATCTCAGAAGGTGTGCCCAGTCTTCAATATCCATCGAACCAGAAGTGTTCACCAGCTTCAGATCAAAAGAATCACGGTGAAACTGCCACCACACCCTAAAACTTGTTCTGCCGATACGTCCAAAGCCGTTAATTCCAAATGTTTGCATATGACTACTTTCCAAATCCAGGATCAAATCTTCTACGTATTTCAACCATCTGATATATTGTCCTGTTAATTTCGAGTGTGATCAATGCAAGATTCATTCCCGGGTTATTTACAGCTCCGTGTAGTAAAGCAACTATTGATTCAATGTTGCTTTGAAAAAATGAAGTTTCATACCTAGTAATTCCTGGAAGTTGAAGTAGGCCATTAGTGAGGAACTTTGTTTCTAAAGTCCACCTTTTCAAGTCATCTGTTTTAAATTTGCGAGCCTCCTCGGCTGCAGTTGTAACGTGATCAACCAGTCTCCATAGCTCTTCTAGCGGAAAAGGGGTGACAGTTTCTGACAAGTTACCTTTCAAATTTTTTAAAACCAATTAACGCAATAAACACTAAATAAAATTCTATCACGCGAACTCGGTCTTCACATCATTGCTTACAAAGGTACCGATGTCCTCTCCGAGCACTGCTTTGAGTAGATTATTTTCTTTGAACAGCTCAAAAACCATGACTGGCATGTTGTTCTCTTTGGACATGGCCAAGGCTGCTGTGTCCATAACTTCCACGTCATCCATTTCAATTGCGTTTTTAAAAGTTAGGGTTTTGAAGCGTTTGGCATCTTTGTGCTTTAGAGGATCTTTGTCATAGACTCCGTCAACTTTTGTTGCTTTCATTAAGACATCACAGTGGAGTTCAAGCGCGTGGAGTGAGGCACCGGTATCAGTCGTGACGTATGGTACTCCAGTGCCAGCAGCTAGGATGACAACTCGTCCCTTCTCCATGTGTCGCATTGCTCGACGTCGAACGTAACTCTCAGCAACGGCGGGCATTTGGAGTGCTGACTGCATTCGAGTGGGAATACCAGTTTTTTCCAGGGCATCCTGCAAGGCGAGTCCATTCATGACAGTGGCGAGCATGCCCATGTAGTCAGCTGTTGCACGATCTATACCATGTTGAGATCCAGAAATACCTCGGAAAATATTACCCCCCCCAATTACAATTGCGATTTGGACGTTGTGTGCGTAGAGTTCTTTAATTTGATTAGCAACGCCAAGTGCTGCTTCAGGATCAATTCCGTATGGACGATTTCCAATTAGTGATTCCCCACCTACTTTGAGCAAGATACGCTTGAAGCGAAGTGTGGTCATACTGCCTTTCTGAAATTCGGGGTTAACCCTTGTGCCTACGGTTCTCTGTATCATACTGAGTCTTGTACCTGAAGACAATGAGGAAACATTACGAGAAATCAGTGAAGTAAGCTTGCTTTGTTACTATGGATTTTTTTGCTGCATTTTTTGTCTCACGAAGTAGGCAAGCTCAATTATTTCTTGGGGCACGCCCATCTCACCAGCTACGCGAATCCCATCGCTTCGGATAGCATCGGTATCATTTGGATCAAAGTACTCCATGCTGAATTTCTTTCCAGTTGTTCCTTCGAGAAATCCTAAGGGTCTGAAAGCTATGTCGTTTCCGGACTGATTCTTCGTTCTCCTGAGCAAATCAAAGAATTTGTGGTTATGATTTGTGGCAACGAGTTTGACGTGTTTTTGTTTAAAGAAATCTAAAATTGCTACGATGATTGCATTTTGATCTTCAGAAGAAGTTCCCGCCAACGGTTCATCCAAAAAGATTATACCGTTCTCAGGGCAGCCTGAATCAATATACCGTTTCAGTAAATCTAAGTACCGGTCAATTTCATTCTGGAATGAGCTTTTTGCTTCACTGGTTTCTCCAGCATTTACTGCTGAAAAAACGAAGTTGATTTCTGGTAGGCTGGCAGATCTAGCTGGAACGTATCCACACATGCCTCGAGCGTTTGCTAACAAGGTGCTAGCTGCAAGTAGCGCCCAGGTTTTACCGTTTCCATTTGTACCACCAATGACAGCGGCATCTTCTCGCTCGTCCATGTGAAAGTCCTGTCGCACCACTTGGTCAAGCTGAAATTTGTTCAGTAACCCCACTGGAATTGCACCTTGGATATCTAATGATCCATCTTGACTGCTAGTTGCTTTTGTCATTTCCAATTCGTGCACAGCGTTCGCGACTGTTATGGGATATGCAAGATTTCTCAACATCAGGACATCTAAAGTTCGAGTTAGTGATTCTGGGTTTTCCTTAATTCTAGAATCAAGCAGCTTATATGCACCATCTATTGCTCCGAATTTCTCAGTATGAAAGTCTCTTTGTTCATCCGTGATTGCTTGTGAGCTCAATGTATCGGGATGGTGTTGCCGCGCTAAGGCCCGATATTGCTTTTTCAAAGCTACTGCATCTGCACCCGGTTCTAGCTCAAGCAGGTTATATGCATCCAAGTAACCGTCAACTTGCTCTCTGCTAAACAGCTCTTTCGCTGCTTCTTGCCATCGCCACAATCTTCTATAATTCAATCTTCGATTGAATTTACTCAGTTCTGCGGGACCGTAGCTGTCGCGATAACCCTGTGAATCAGCAAAGTCCATTAGTTTCCACAGCAATGTGAAGTCTCCGTTGTTACAGGCTTCTATGGTCTGTTCTTTTAGATCATCAAGCGAGGTAGTGTTTGGAAAGGCGGCTGAAATCTTTTGGAGTAAAGCTGTTTTATCATTTTTTTGCAGGTGAACATAGATTTTTTCAATATTGAGAATGTCAATTTTTGCGGCAAAAAGGATGTTAGTACCTGTCGACCATGATTTTTTTTCCAGCTTCCCATCAGTATTTTCAGGGTAACAATTCACTATCCAATGCTTAACTCTCTTAAATAACTCATCATCTCCAGTGTTTAATTTACTAGCAATCTGATTGATCGCTATACTGTCTGTAACATCACCCAGTTCACAGTCTTGTTTTAATTGAGCAACTTGCTCTGGTTTGAGCGAGTACATATTTCTCTTCAGTGCTGAAGCTAGGTTTTTTTGGAGAGCCGATGCAATTTCTGCGGTCTTTGTTTCATCAGCACTAGAGATAACATCAGCAATCTTACTTTCGAGCGAAGCAAGTCTGTCAAATGATGCGGCTATCATTTGAAGTCTTGGTATTTGTGTTTCATTTAGCATAGCACTAAGCTGCCTGAGGGTGTAAAAAAGTTTCGCCCTTTGGTTGCTGTCAACAAAAAATTCGACAAAGTCCTGGTGCTGGTTCACATATCTATCATCAATCCAAGCAGTCAAAGGATCATCATCTTTAATGATACGGTTCAAAGCATACTGGAGATCAATTTCGCCGCTTGATTCTTTTTGCGAAAAAAAGGTTGCTATCAAATATGCTTTTGTTGTCAATTCGAGAATTTGAGAACGTTTTTCTGGATTTTTCATCAAATCGACGAACGTATCTACAATTCTTTGTTTCTCCCCCCCAGCAGAAAATTCGGCAAATTCTTTTGTAAACTGCTGATTCCAGAGCTGTTTCGTGTCACGTTGAATACTCGCATGTCCAGACCGAGAATCCCAGATTAATCTATGGTACGGCTTGAGGTTATAATCAGTGTCCGCCCCCCAACTAGACTCCTTTGTTTTAAGGCCCATGTCAGTTAAGGATTGTGTATCAATAAACTCAAGAGGGCGCGCTGAGTTGCTGTAAATGCTCAACTCGGCTGTGTTCAGACGCACAACATCATCATTATTGTGGGCGCGCCTTAGTTTTATGGCGTTGTCTACAAGAACTTGAGTCACTTCATTTGGTAAGCCTGCAGCTTGTGCTCTTCTTTGCATCACTTCAATACCGTGACTGTCGACCACCTCAGGATATTCTATGAGTTGATGGTCATCAAAGTTTGGTGCGAAGATACTGATGGAATCATCAAGTCCGATTTCACGAGCAATCTTCACCATTTCCTTGCCGTGGTGTGTTGCCATTACCAGAAAGATATTCTTTCTTCTGCAAAATTCAGAAACAGCAATCATGAGCGCGATTGCATCTCTGGAATCGGTGCCTTTGCCAACTTCATCAACGACAAGCATTGCAATATCGCCATTTTCCATCTCCTCGAAGCTCTTGAGCGCATTTGCAAGATAACTAGCATCTCTTTGAAATGAGCTGAGGCTTTGGTCGTGTTTGGATGCACCGATGAGGGAGCGAAGGTCAAATATTTTTGGTGTTCTTACTTGCTCGGCGGTTGCTGATATACCAATTGTTTGAGTTTTGCCCAGATGCTGTATAAGAGTTTCTATTGCATGAGTTTTGCCTGCTCCATTATTACCAGTAAATAATGTTATAGGACTTTTAAGATGGAGGGATATTGGGATTTCGTGGCCGATTGATTTTGCTAACGTACCCCTGACGGAGTCAGGGTAATGAAGTACTGGCGGCCACTCTGTGGAACGTCGCGAAAGACCATCTTTATTCAGTTGATAGTGTGTGAGCTCAGTCAGTGCTGTCCCGCCAAACTTTGCGCTCATAAGAACTGAGTAGGGATTTCGGGCATTTGTTAATTTAATTTCATCACTTGGGCTGTCCCACGCTTGTGTACTATTAGGAATTAGTCTCTGCATTTCAGACGAGACGACGGAAAAACTGGTGAACATAGCAACTTTAATAAGCGTAGATCGAAGCGCGGTGAATGCGAAAGCATGTTTCTGCGCGATTGCAACGATATCATCAGTAATGGAGGTCGGCGAGTTCTTTTGGTCTGCCCAGTTGTAGGTTTTCCAATCAACATCAGATTCTGATTGTTTCGAGAAAAACAGTTGAAGATCAACCCAGGCCTGTCCTGCTTCATGTTGTTTCAACTCCAAAATAAGATCGTTCAACCACTTTGGTTTATTTTTGCTACTATCATTGACTTCTTGTAGTTTTCCAATTATGGTTGAGAGCAACTCTGTAATGGCTGTTGTATTCCAGTTCAGTACTTCTAATTTACTTTTGCTCGCACATACAAGTGGCACATCTAGAAAATTGAGTCTTTGGGTACTTAATTGGTAATATTCGTCACGAGCCTTAACGTGCGAGATGCACTGCATAAGTGTATCGTAAATCTCTTTCAGAGATCCGGGTTGAGAAGCTAAGGTTTCAACGGCTATTCCGAAGGCATGTACATCTGGTGTATTCAATGAACATAGGTAAGCCTCAGCTTCCTGCTCTCCATCGGCAAACTGTTCAAGTGCTTTGCCACCGAACGCGTCAATCATTGAAAATAGGCCAAACCTGGATGTTGGGCTGTTCTCACGCTCTGTTGAATACTGCGAGAGTGTGTGTGATCTAGAGTCAGGCCTAAGCGTCTCCGGCCTGCTATTGTTGACGTCTTGGAGACGTATGAATTCGTGTCGACTTTGGTTGAAAACACGGTCCGCATAATTAATAAACGGTTGCTGATTATTTTTTTCTGTTTTTTTCAAATTCTGTTCAGGCTGATTACTTTGGTCAGAATCTCCATTTACCTCTGAGATGTTAGCCATATTATCGGTAGTTGTTGTTGGATTTCTATCCACTGCTTGTTCAACCGGCTCACCAACTGTAGTCTCCGTACCATTGGGATGTCTCACAGGGTCTTGTTTCATCCGGGCAATTTCAACCTGTAGTTCAGCACGGTGCTGTTGTTCAAGCGTTAGGTTGCCTTGTGCGTCTGCAAGAGCGATTCGCTCTTGGGCTAGTGTGGTGTTTAAACTTTCAATCTTTTTCGCTTGGTTGCCACTGGTGGATGTGAGAGCTTGCACCTGATTCGTGAGCTGGACAATAGCAAGCATCTTTGCTTTAACTTCAGTTTGTAATGTACTTATCTGAGTCTCCGCCACTCTCATATCCTCCAAAAGGACGACCTTTTGCTCGCTGACCAGTCTATCTCGTGCTGCGTCCATGAGGGAAACTGGAGGATTTTCTTGAGAAATCATCTGCAATGCTTCTTTGAGCTGCTGCTCAGGAGTTTGTTTTTCTTGTTCAATCGGGGTTTCGGATTGGCTATTAGCTTTTAGGTCACTAATTACGTTTGAGAGAATCTCAAATATTCTTGTCCTGGTTGCTCCAGTAATTTGTTCATGTGATAGTGCATCTTCGACTTCTCTACCCTTTTGTGCCAGGGGCAAATTCTGTTTCCCGATAATATCTACTTGGTTTTTTTTATGCAAATTGAACAATTCGCCAAGTGATTTTTCCAGAGCTACTCCTTGGGGAAAAGCTTGATCGAGAAACTCATGGATTTTAATCAAGTGAGCAAACTCTCTGTCGTTAACAATTGGTTGAAGTGGAAAACCATAGCTTTTTAACTTATCTGTTGCTTCAATCAAAGAGTTTCTTGCTTCAGTTAACTTATTAAAAAAAGTCTCCTTGAGCAAATCTTCTGGTGAGTATATGCTCACTGCTGCCCAGTCATCTTGCGCATTTTTAAAAGCTGCCCGAGCAGCAGTAATTTCTGAAAAGACGTTACCCTCGAATATTGGGCGCAATGTGGGATCCAGCTTCTTCAATATCTCAGTAACTTCGCGATATTTTTCACGCAAATCCAAGTATGGTGCTAGGGTCTCATCTACTGACTTGTCAAAAAAAACTATCTGTTCGCTTGCTGTACCGACCATATATATGTCTATGCTTGTATGAAAAAACTTATGTACAGGCCATTATTCAGTGTATGTAAGAATCCGTCAAGCGGATGAGCTGAAAAATGATTCAACTCGCTAGAATGGCAGTTTGAGTCGAAACTTTAGCCACTTCCAACGTAGTTTCTCCCCTATGTTGAAAATTTTGTAGAGAGGCGGATCAACGACAAGGTCGTAGGTTCCTAGAAACTCCATGAGGTCACCACCATACCCTTTTTTAAAACGATGGAAACCAAACCAAGGATCTTTTTCATTTGGCTCAGGACCGAGTGAGCCCCACATATCAAAGGTTGTGCAGCCCTGTGCCTTGCCAAACTTGATCATTTCCCACATTAACAGATTGCTAGCCATAACGTCTCGGTGGAGACTGCGAGAGGCTCCATATGGGTAGTACAAAACACCGTTGAAGACGAACATGAGCCAGGAAGCAACAACCGTTTCGTCATAAACGGCTGTGAATATTCGCATCATCCCTGTATGTCCCAGTGTCTTCCAGAGCTTGCGAAAGTATTCTGGAGTATGTGCGTAAAAACCTTGGCGTTTTGTTGTTTCAGATAAAATCTTGAGGTACTCTTCCATGCCTTCAGCACTGGTGTTTTCAAAAATTTTCACACCTTTTTTGAATGCAAGATTAATGTTATATCTGGTTTTGCTACTTAGATTTTCGAAGAGTTTTTCTTCTGACTTTGTTAAATCAAGCTGGAATGTGTATTTTGTAAACAAGGACCTACCAGGCACTGCACCATTTTCAGCCAAAAATTCTGCAATTTGCTTGTGTGCTGAAGGAGACCCTACTTTTTGAGCTACATTTGGTTCTATCTTAATGAAAATTGCATTGTTCGCTTTGGCCAATTGCTTAAGGATTACTAACTGATCAGCGTCAGGCATGTACCCTTTGGGAAAGTAGCCAACTTTTTTGCCTAAAAGAGGAACGGGGTGGAACGTGACTTGCAGTGCGCCGGTTAGTTTCTTATTTTCGAAAACACCGATTCTTTCCACTGCAACGCCGGTTTGTTTGCGAAAATCACCCCACTCCCAGGATTGTAATGGGTGGTGCACAACTGAGTTGTATGCAACCTGTTCGTCTTGGCGTAGTGGTCGGAAAAGCATAAAACTATTATACGCTGACTGTTATGTGTTTCTCTAGAGCGAAACGCATTGTGCATCAACTATCTATGAACGCATCGATGTCAAATTCTCCGCTCAGGACTCCGGCTACCATTTCTTCGTCCACTGGTACGTAGCGTCGACCAGATTGGCTTGTTCGAGAACTGGAGGAAGTATTGCTACTTCTGGAGAAAGAGTCGTTTTCGTATTGTAATAGAGAATCATCGATATCACTGAGAAATCGGCTGCGCAAACTGTTGGTGCTCATACCATACTGATAACGAGAACGGGCGTAGGAGAAAAAAAGTCGTTCTTTTGCTCGTGTAATTGCAACATAGCAGAGACGACGTTCCTCTTCCATTTGGTCACGCTCTAGAAACGAGCGGCTGTGGGGGAAAATTCCCTCTTCCATTCCAACTACAAACACGACCGCAAATTCTAAGCCCTTGGCAGCATGAATGCTCATAAGGGTAACTGCGTGCTGCATTTGGTCTGTCTTGTTATGCCCGTCGACAAATGTGTCGTTTTGGATGAGTGCTACATTTTCTAAAAATTGGGTGACGGTCTTGAACTGGGCAGCCACGTTCACTAACTCATACACGTTTTCCATTCGCTGTAGATTTTCTTCGGTTTGTTTACTGTATTTATCAAGATAACTTGTTTTTTCAAGTATCTCTCTAATCAATACTGCTGGGGGTTCGCTCAATATGTTTTGTGAGTCAGGAGATCCTGCCCATTGTTCAAAACTTGAAAAAGATCGTTTCCCGAGTTTTACCAGTCGCTGGTAGCTGACAGTGTCTGCTCGATTAATCAGGTAGCGGACGTAAGAAAGTACATCTTTTACTTCTTTTCGTTCGTAAAACTTAGTGCCCCCTACTAGCCTATATGGAATACCTCCTCGTATGAATGCTTCTTCAAAAGCACGAGACTGGGCGTTTGTTCTATAGAGGACTACCATGTCTTCGTACTCAAACTCGTGTCTCAGTTTGCGGATATACTTGCTTACCTGCCTGGCTTCGTCACCTGGGTTCTCGGCTTCGTATGCTGCAATAAGTTCACCGCCAGTTTGTTCTGTCCACAGCTCAAGAATGGGATGTGAAGTGTTGTGCGAAATGACTTGGGTGGCAGCATCAAGAATAACTTGTTTTGATCGATAGTTTCGCTCAAGTTTATACTCAACCAAGTTCGGGAAGTCTGTTTTGAGCGAAAGCATGTTGCGGTAGTCTGCACCTCTCCAAGAGTAGATGCTTTGGCTGAAATCACCCACGACGTATAGATTGTTTTGTGGTTTGGCCAAAAGCTTGGTGAGTTGATATTGGACAGTGTTAGTGTCTTGGTACTCATCAACTAAAATATGTTCTAAGCTGCTCTGATATTTTTGCAGTGTTTTCTCGCTGACGGCAAATAACTCCAATGTTCTCAAAAGCAAATCATCAAAATCAACTGCCTGTGCTTTGTGCAGTGCATGTTGATAGAGCTTATAAATTCTGGCAAGAACTGCTTGTTTGTCTCCCCTTGCGCTTTCAGCATAGTCGCTGGGGCTGAGCATCTG
This sequence comes from uncultured Pseudomonadales bacterium, assembly GCA_964494905.1. Taxonomy (GTDB): domain Bacteria; phylum Patescibacteriota; class Microgenomatia; order UBA1400; family PJMF01; genus CAZBMX01. Next base: position 18,901 of record CAZBTU010000011.1, read on the forward strand.
GTTTTTCGCATTGGAAATAACGCTCGATGCAAGCTTCAGTGGATGCTCTTTAGGATCAATGTTATTAGTTTTGTAAATATCCTTTAGGAGCGATTCTTGGTCATCAGTATCGTAAATGACAAAGTCAGGAATGAGTCCAATGTGTTTGCCATCGCGGCGCAAGATGCGGGCACAGAGACTATGAAACGTACCGGATAATGCCAGTGTCTGTCCGGTGGTAAGTAGGATTCGCTGTCGGAGTTCGGTAGCCGCCTTGTTGGTAAACGTCACAACCATGATGGCCTCAGGTGCGATATGTTGCTGATGCAACAACCAAGCTACTCGTGAAGTGAGGACGGTAGTTTTGCCTGAGCCTGCACCAGCCAAAACCATTGCTGGACCACTAGGGTGCTTGACGGCTGTTGATTGTTCGGTGTTGAGTGTTTCAAAATGGACTGGCACGTCACTCATCTTATCATAGGATGTGTTTTGAGTCGCCATGTTGCTGTGGCAAAAAAATTACATGAGTGGTAGGCTGTTGTCATGTCAAGCCGTCTGATTGTTGCAAACTGGAAGTCAAACAAAACCTCTGTGGAAGTGACAGAATGGCTGGATGAATTCGATCATTTGCTTAAGAATCAGCCATCACACACTGACGTCCATGTTGTCATTGCTCCACCTTTTCTTTTTTTGCCCATGGTAGCGGGTCGAATCAAGAAATTGCCTCATTGCTCTTTAGCCGTGCAGGACATCAGCCCTTTTCCGGCGGGTAGTTATACTGGCGCTGTTTCTTCTTACAATCTTTCTTCACTTTCAGTTTCACATGCTATCGTTGGACATTCTGAGCGTCGTCGTTACTTTCACGAAACACACGCAGATGTGGCAGCAAAAGTCGCACAGGCTGTTGAAGCAGGAATCACTCCAATCGTTTGCGTTGATGAGGAATATGTTGCCCTTCAAGCTTCTGCCATAGCGGTTGAACACTTGTCGAAGTGTGTTGTTGCATATGAACCCCTGGGTGCAATCGGTTCTGGCAAAAATGCTGATGTTGGTACCGTTAAACGTGTTGTGACTACAATTACTAGAGCGTTTGGCGATGTGAAGGTCATTTATGGCGGTAGTGTTGACGAGCGCAATATTGGAGAATATCTCCTTGTCACCAGAGGTGTCTTGGTGGGTGGAGCGAGTTTAGCTGCTAATCAATTCTCTGCCCTTTTAGAGGCTGCCGGTAGTTAGTATTGGCAATTTTTCCGCGCGAAGTCCTGATCTTCAAAACTGAGTTGGTTGGTGTCAAACAACAGAAAACCTGGGGGGGCTTGCTTCTGTGGCGAAAACGATATCATTTCTAGTGCAGGAGTTGTTAGAAGTTCCGCTTGACTAGGAGTTAGCACAACCAATGCATTCGGCTGTTGCAGCGCGCATGCGACAGGCATTCTGTCCGTGATGAGCGAAACAGACCCGGCTTTTACAAGTGTGATGTAATCCCTTTCCCCTTGTTGGATTAATTGGGGGTCCATTTTTGTGTACCACGCAAAGAACAGAAGACTGTGGAAGTCATAACTGTTCGTCAAAAAAACATGGTTATACTGAGCTTGTAGCGAGTGTACTACTCTTGCTAGTTCTGGATTGTATCCTTGGAACCCATGATAAGTGTCTTGTGGGAAGTATGTCCAAAATGCGATTAGGAAAAGAATGGCGCTGTAACTTACAGCAAGTCCTATGCTCAGGCTACTTATCCACTGCCAAGCCCAACTGTCTCTCCATTCGACAATGTGCTCTATACCGATGGCAGTAAAATAATTAAGCGCAGGGAGCATCAGCAACGCCCTACCAGCGTGTGGAACGTCTTGAGTTAAACTAGCGGGAATAGGCGATAACAGTAACCAGGTAAGAAAAATGGAATTACTTTTGTTTGGGTGGCGTATTGCGGACACGAGTCCGACAAGAAAGAATGGTAGCATCATGGAAAGCAGATTGCCATATTTACTAAAGCTTAGATTGGCTAAGTTTCCTCCAGGAAAAAACAAAAAGTCTGGTCGAAAGTGTTGTGCATAATTTTTTGCGATCACCCGAATTGCCACGAGGACGGGTTGGTTGTTCCAACCAGGTAGAGGTAGCTTAGACTCTTCAATCATTTGTTGATTTTCGCTTTGTTGGTTTTGAATGAAGCTTGGACTAAATACGGAAACAATGCGTGAGCGATCGCCAGCTGAACCAAACATTGTTTGAGCGGTGATGAAGAGAGCTAAACAGAAAAAAACTAGATGCCCGAGCCAGCGTTGTTTGAGTTCCCCTTTGAAGTTTGCACGGTACTGAATGAATGTACTCACAGCAATAAACAGTGGAACGAACACTCGTTCTGCATTGTATGCGTACATGGATAGTGCGAGTATTCCAGCTCCGACTATATGAAAGACCCTGCCTGGTTTAAGCCAGACGTAATATCCCAGTAATAACAGTCCGTGTCCGAGTATTGGATCCATGAGCGCTCTACTGTGATAGAGGTGCCAAGGCGTGATCGCAAGCAGGAGCGCTGTCAAAGTAGCTGTCCCAATCGATTTTTTTAGGCGATAGACGATACCAAATGTAGAAGCAACTCCAATGATTCCGAGCAGAGCAGCAACCAGGCGAGCTGTATGAGTTGTGGCACCAAAAACTGAGAAGAAAGGAATCAACAAGTATGACAAAAGGGCTGGCTTGTTTTCCCCGAACGAACGGAGTAAAAACGGATGTTGTACACCCCACTCGTCTGCGCCTGTTAGCCAGAGACTGTACGCGTTATACGCGTATGCAGTTTCGTCCCAGTTGAGGCCAGCCGGAACGGAATCAAGTTGTGGAAGTCTCAGCAGCGCACTTATGAATACGATCAATAAAAAACAAGCAGCAAGGATTTTAGATGGCATAGTTTTCTGGTTGCAAATCAAAGATCGTATAACGATCAGTTTGATGAATAATTGGAAAAACTGTTTCGAAGGCTGCCAAGTTTGCTTTCCATGTTTCCAACTCGTTTGGACCGACAACCGCGTACTTAATGTTATACCGACTGATTAGATGCCTTGCCTTATCTGGTTGCGTGAAGAGGAAGCTGATGTCCCTTTCCATTGGGCCATAGTCATATCCATGTGTCCAAAGCCATGGCCTGAATGCCATCATTGTTTGACGACCTGTCAAATTGTATAGCCAGTGATTATGGTTATCTCCAGTCAACCAGATAGCAGAAGTCTCAGTATGTTCTTTAACCCAGGTTGCTAGATCGAGTTCTTCTCTTGAGTAAAGCATGTAGTTGTGTGTGCTGATTTGTTGGATCATATAAGCATCAATGAGGCCAGACAGCGTTGTAGTAACTAGAAGCAGCGCAGCTATACTCGCCCCGATTATTGGTTTTCGATCAAGTGACGCCAGTTGTTTGAGAAACAAGGCCGCAAGGCCTGAAAAACCCACTGAAGCCCAGGCAAATAACTTGGTGTTGTCCCAAGCGTGAGGTTGAAACAGGAAGATGTTTGCTAAAACGAAAATCAGAAAGAATGGAAAAAAAATACCGAAGGCATGTATTTTGGCTTTTCCCTTATTTTTTTTGATCAACCACGCCCAACCAGTGAGTGCCAGCCAGGGGGTTAACCCCCAGTTTTTCAACCAAAAACCAATCCAAGAACTATCCTCTGCCCCGTACCAGCCCCAATTGAGTCTGATAAATGAATCGGCGTTGCCACCTAACCAAAAAAGGAGCGGAACAGCTAAAAGGAGTGCAATCACAATGGGTAGCCAAGCTATCTGAAAAAAATTCTTTGTTTTTTTAACAAACAATACTGAGAAGAGAAACCAACAGGGCAAAATAATTGCAGCGGCAATGAAAGAATGAGTGTGTAGAATCGGCAAAATGCCTAGCAGTAATCCCCCGGCCCAGACATATGATTTCGCTGTGCGGTTGTCCTGAAGCTTTTCTAAGAATAGGTAGAGCCACCCAATCGCCAGCAGTGCGAGCGGAAAGCCATGGTTGAAAGCTCGTTGGGGCAGAATCATGCTATCGATTATTGAAATCCATCTGATGTTTTGGCTATCATTGTGGGTGTACTTCTCCTTAGGGTAAAAGATGGCTTCAGTTTTATTTGGTGCTTCTGCAACTTGGTCGAAGTACCGAAGAAAACCGAATCCACCGTTCAGAAGAAAGATGATACTTGCAATGACAGCAATGTGCTTTGACTTAAACAACCGAAGATAAAACCAGAACAAAGTAATCACTAGGATCAGTGAAAAAATAAGGCTTGGCATGGTAAATGCGATGAAAAACGGTACGGACAACCTAATCAACATTGCAGACAGCCAGTTTGCAAAAAAAGGATACCCGAATGGAGCGCCCAAGAGCAGCGGGCTGGTATCAAGTATTAGCTGACGGTAGGCCATACTTGAGCCCATTGTGAAGTGAACAGCCCAGTCTCCCCAGAGATTGATATGACCAATCATCAGATTGCCGTTTGGATCAAACGAGATTGCTCGAGACCAAAAAACTGCAAAATAAACAAACCAGAAACTAAAAAAACCTATCACCACCCAGTTGTGAATAAGGAAACTTAGCAGCTGGCTCAGCTGTTTAGAGGTGAAGCTTTTGCTCATGACTCGTTTATCATGACGAGTTTTTTCGAGCGGTGCAAGGGATAAAAAGTGTTACTTATGTGTCTATTGCGTACTATTAATCTGTCGGCTCAAGTCGTGTGAACTCACCGCTCACCCAACCTTCTTTACTATCAAAAGCAAGCTTAATCCAACCACTTGTGGTTGACTCAAGGAAACGATAGCGTTTTCCCACATCGACGAATCCCACTTCAGTTCCAAGTGTCCCTGGATTGTTTCTGACCCTGAGAACTTCTTTGCCTTCTTGAAAAAAGTTGGTTTTGAGAATCAGTACTTGTTGAGCTGTTGCAGAATCTGTTGCCACATTAAACCGGGCACTTTGTGTAGCGGTTTTGCCTGAGATTGTTGCTGATGAGGGTGCTAGGAGGGTGGCAGAGCTGGTGGCTTCTGAGTTTGAAACAGCCTTTTCTTCTGTGTTGGTATCGGCTAGTTTTGCTAATTTAACCGTCAGGAGTAGCCGGTAGCCTTTGACAATATCGATTGTGTGTCTCTGTGTTTCATAAGAAGGAAGTGTTGCTTCAAATTCGTGTGGGCCGGCTGCAACATTTGCAATTCGCAGTGGGGCAAATTCTTTAACTCCATTGTCGAGACTAATGATTGCATTATCGGGAATACTAATTACCGATACTTCAGACTCTTTACTTGAGGGAAGAGGTTCCATTTCGATTATCACTCCCCCACTCATTTCAGGTCGTTTAGCACTCTTCCAAGTAGCAACAGACAATACCCCGGGTCGAAGAGTTATGGTGGTGTCATGTCCGACCAGCGTGCTGTCGTCAGGCTGAATACGTAGGAAGTATGTGCCTGGTTTCAGACTTTTTTCAATCAGCGGCGTTTTATCGAGATACTGTCCATTGAGGAAGACTGTACTCGGCACATCAGGAGTGATAACTTGCAGTCCAGCTCGATTTTTCTTCTCTAAAAATGAACCAGTTAATACTGTGGCGGCTACCACTGTAATCAGCAATGCGGTAATTGCGAGTATCCACTTGGGTTTCATAATCATTCGGTTTCTAACCCTTAGTGTACCACTGCCCACAGAATGATTTGCAGCGGTGGTATTTATGGTTTAACTTCGTGAGCACTACCAAATTGGTCACTCTTCTTTTGAAGACTCACCTTTTTTGTTGATTGTTTGGAATGGATTTTTTGTGAGTGCTGCTTTGAGAACATCCTCTACAGAAGCCATTGGGAGGAAGGCAATAGAGCTCTTCACAGCATCGGGAATGTCAACCAGATCACGTTCGTTATCTTGTGGGATGAGGATAGTTTTACTTCCGCCCCTGTGTGCTGCAATACTTTTCTCCTTTAAGCCTCCAATTCGCAATACACGGCCTCTGAGAGTAACTTCACCTGTCATCGCAACTTCTCGCTTAACGGGTATCTTAGTAAAGGCAGAGACGATTGCTGTTGTGATGGTTACACCTGCAGATGGACCATCTTTGGGTACGGCTCCCTCCGGTACATGGATATGAACATCTGTCTTTTGCAGCTTCTTGGGATCTAGACCGAGACGATGAGCATTAGCTTTGACAAATGTTAGCGCTGCTTGAGCTGATTCTTTCATGACGTTCCCAAGCGCTCCTGTGAGCTGAACACTGCCTTTGCCCTCAGTAAGTGCGACTTCGATGAAGAGCATATCGCCACCAACCGGTGTCCAGGCTAGCCCGGTTGCTTGGCCGATAATATTATCTAGATCTGAAGTGGTTACGTCATATTTTTCAGGGCCAAGGTAATCTTTCAGCTTGCTTGCAGTAACATTGATTTGTTGAGATTTGCCAATTACATCAGGCTCATTTGCAGCTGACATAATTTCTCTGGCCGCTTTACGCATAATCTTGCTCAAGGTTCTTTCGAGATCACGTACCCCAGCTTCTTTGGTGTACCTCTCAATGATAATGTTAAGTGTCGCATCAGAAAGTGAAATCTGACTACTTGAAAGTCCATTGGTAGCCAGTACTTTTTTAAGTAAATGGCGCTTCGCGATGAAGAACTTTTCTTCTTGGGTATATCCTGCATAGCGAATGATTTCGAACCTGTCCCTCAGTGCGGGTGGAATGGTGTCGAGTGTGTTAGCGGTTGTAATAAAAATAACATGGGAAAGATCGAATGGCATGTCGAGGTAATGATCTTCAAAAGTGTTATTTTGTTCAGGGTCCAGTGCCTCCAATAATGCAGATGAGGGATCTCCTCGGAAATCATTTCCAAGTTTATCGACCTCATCGAGCATAAATACGGGATTCATACTCTCTGCCTGCTTCATCCCATTAATTATTCGCCCAGGCATTGCACCAACGTAGGTGCGCCTGTGACCTCTAATCTCAGCTTCATCCTTGACTCCACCGAGTGATATTTTGACAAACTTTCTACCCAAACTTTCAGCAACTGATTTGCCAATACTCGTTTTTCCCACACCTGGTGGTCCGACAAAACAAATGATGGTGGGTAGTCTATCTTTGCCTAATTTTTCTTTTCTTTGTTTGAGCTGCAAAACGGCGATATACTCGAGCACCCTATCTTTTACTTCTTTTAAGCCATAGTGGTTTTTCTCCAGAACTTTTTCAGCTTTACTTAGGTCAACATTGCCTTTGGTGGATTTATTCCAAGGCAGCTCGAAAACCGTATCAAGCCAGCTGCGCAAGTATCCCGATTCTGGATTACTGACCGACATCTGTCTTAATCGTTTGATTTCGCGCTTAATTTTTTTCTTGATCAATTCTGGGGCCTGCAGTTTTTTAAGCTTTTTTTCGTAATCCTCTACAACCTCTTCCTCATCATCAATATCACCAAGTTCTTTTTGAATAGTTCTCAAGCGTTCACGAAGAACGTTTTCTCGCATGTGTTTATCAAACTTTTCTTGGGTCTTATGCACAACGTCTTTTTCGATTTCCAACACTTTCATTTCACGTGCTAATTGTTCTACGACAAGTTTCAAGCGTTCTTTGACAGGCAGTGATTCCAAAATTTCTTGTTTTTGCTGTGTGTTGATTGATAGGGTGCTGGCAATCTGATCAACTAACTCGCCATTGGTAACGCCACCCATAAGCTTCATGAAGTTTAAGAACTCAACGGGTTTGCCCATGTGCACCGCTTTTCGGAACTCTTTTTGCAGATGGGTAACTAAAGCTGTTGTTTCCTCATCTGTTGCTTCAATTTCTTCAAGCTTAACTGCTTCAACTGTGAGCTTAGGGCTGAGCGTAATGTAGCGAAGTATGCGAACGCGGCCAATACCGCGAACTAAAGCATTCACGCTGTCATCGGTTTTTAGTGTTTTCTCTATCAAAGCTAACGTACCGATTCGATATAGGTCTTTGGCTTGGGGGTTTTCAACTTTGGGATCGTGTTGTGTCACCAAAACTACGAGTTTTTTTGATTGTGAGGCGTCTTTGATTGCGTTGAGTGATAGCTTGCGACCGAAGGTCAAAACAGACTCAGTACTCGGGAACAATACTCCCTCACGAATTGGGATGGCTGGTAGCACGAGTGTTTGTGCAATTTCTGGTGTGATCACTCCAGATTTGTCCTCAATATCGAAGTCCGGTAAATCAGTTGATACGCTACCAAGCGTTTGTTTTGGTGGTTTTTCACTCGTGGGTAGTGTTTTCAATTCTTCTGCGCGATCAAGAATGTGATCGACAATGTCGGTCTGGTTTTCAGGGTGTGTCACGCCTTCGAGCAAGTTTCTGAGTTGTTCAAATGACTCTTTTGACTCTTGATCAGAACCTAATGTTTTCTTTTCGGAATTCTCTGAAACTTTGGTGGTTTTTTGTTGACCCTCAGTCTGCTCTGGCTCTTTTTTCGCGTCTTGTTGATCTTGGTTCTCTTCGGGATTATTTGGGTCTGTGGGAGTGTTAATCATACGATTAGCATTCTAAGTGATTGACTGCTAAATTGCAAGCTTGTATTTGAAAAGATAATGGCGTAAAGGATAAATGCCAGGTGCTTAAGGTATGTGTTTTTTTTGCCAAAATAGGTTGTTTGTAGGTGCACCTCATTTTGCAAACTGGTGTGGGTGACCATGGACTCGAACCATGGACCTCTATCTTATCAGGATAGCGCTCTAACCACCTGAGCTAGTCACCCGAACAGAGGGAACTATTTTATCACAGATCGACAGCTATCAATAGCAGAGACTCGATCTTTTATTGTGTTAGTTTATCTGGAAAAGTAGTTGCTGGAGTTACTGCACTGTGACAGTTCCATTTTTGATTCCAACTGAGATACTCTTCCCTTCTTGTATTTTCCCCTCGATAATTTGAAGCGCAACCTCATCAAGAATCTCACTTTGAATCAGTCGTTTGAGTGGTCGAGCACCGAAGGTGGGGTCGTAACCTGCTCTTGCCAAGTACTCAATCAACTTGTCAGTAAACTCCACGGAGATTTGTTTTTGGGCTAATCTTTGGCGCACGTCGTCGAGTTGAAGCGTGACGATGGTTTTGAGCTGTTCTTCTGTCAAAGGCTGGAAGATAATGATGTCATCGAGTCGGTTCAGGAACTCTGGTCGGAAGTGTTGGCGCAAGAGTTTTTGCACTGTATCTTCTTGTTTTACTTGGTCTCCCTGATACTCGGCAATTTCATGACTTCCCAGATTAGAGGTCATGACGATAACAGTATTTTTGAAGTTAACAGTTCTCCCTTTACTGTCCGTAAGTCTGCCATCATCGAGTACTTGCAGGAGGATATTGAATACTTCCGCGTGTGCTTTTTCAATCTCATCAAACAGGATGACACTGTACGGATGGCGTCTCACAGCTTCTGTTAGTTGACCACCTTCTTCATACCCCACGTATCCAGGTGGAGAGCCGATCAAACGAGCCACTGCGTGAGACTCCATGTACTCACTCATGTCTATACGGATCATGAGGCCTTCGTCGTTGAATAGTTGTTCAGCCAATGCTTTGACCAGTTCAGTTTTGCCCACCCCGGTAGGACCGAGAAAGAGAAATGAGCCGATTGGTCGGCGCTCATCGGTAATCCCAGCTCTGGAGCGGCGAACGGCATTTGAAACGGCTTTGACTGCTCGTTCTTGGCCAACCAGGCGTTTGCCTAGCTCAGCTTCCATATGTGCGAGCTTTTGACTCTCCTCTGCTATCAGTTTTTCGACTGGGATACCAGTCCAACGCGCCACGATTCTGGCAATATCAGCTTCAGTTACCTCTTCTTTCAGCAACTGTTGATTTTCTTGAATTTTTGCAAGCTCTTTTTGGGCTGACTCAATTCGTTGCTGCAACTCCGGGATTTTGCCATAGTTGATTTCGGCGACCCTTTGCAAATCGAGATTGCGCTCTGCAATAGCAGCTTCTTCTCGCAACTGATCAAGTGCTTTGCTCGATTGCTTGATTGTATTAATAACTGTTTTCTCGTTTTGCCAATGTAGCTCCAGTTGGTGATACTTTTCCTGTAGCTCGGACAACTCTTTATCAAGCTCTGCTAAACGTTGTTGTGATTTCTCATCTTTTTCTTTCTTGAGTGCTTGTTTTTCAATTTCCAGCTGACGCACTGAACGCTCTAATTTATCGAGGTCAGCCGGCTTGCTATCAATTTCAATACGGACGGCTGAAGCCGCCTCATCCATCAAGTCAATGGCTTTGTCTGGCAAAAATCGATCGCTTATGTAGCGGTCGGATAAGCTGACGGCTGCTACTAGGGCATTATCATGAATTCGAACACCGTGATGGGCTTCGTACTTTTCTTTAATGCCTCTGAGGATTGAAAGTGCGTCAGCTGTGTTTGGCTCCTCCACCATTACTGGTTGAAAACGACGTTCGAGTGCTGCGTCTTTCTCGATGTACTTGCGATATTCCTTGAGAGTTGTAGCTCCTATGGTGCGTAGCGTGCCTCGAGCCAAAGCTGGTTTTAGTAAATTGCCCGCATCGGTTGATCCTTCTTGCGCCCCTGCGCCAACAATGGTGTGTAGTTCGTCAATAAATAAAATAATCTGTCCATCACTCTGCTCCACTTCTTTGATAACGGCTTTCAGTCTGTCTTCAAACTCACCACGGTATTTAGCACCTGCAACTAATGCGCCTATGTCGAGATTGAGCAACCGTTTCCCTTGCAAGTTTTCTGGAACATCATTATCAATGATTTGTTTTGCCAGTCCTTCCACAATTGCGGTCTTGCCGGTCCCTGGTTCACCAACCAGCACGGGATTGTTTTTGCTGCGTCTGGAGAGGATCTGCAAAACTCGGCGAATTTCTTCGTTACGGCCGATGACTGGGTCAATCTTGCCCTCGCGCGCTAATTGCGTAAAATCTAAGGTGTATTTTTGGAGTGCTTGATACTTACCCTCTGGATCGCGGTCTGTAACTTTTTGTGAGCCACGGATTGTTTTGAGGATCTCAAGCACCGCACTTTTTTCTAGGTCAAACAATGAACGTAGAGTGCTATTGTCGAGCAAGCCCAAAAATAAGTGTTCGGTACTAATGAACTCATCTCTGAGTTTCCCGGCCTCTGTTTCTGCTTGATCAATAATTTTTTTGAGTTCTGGAGAGAGGTATGCTTGGGTTCCCCCAGAAACGGTTGGGAGTTTGCTCAACTCAGATTGTAGGTT
>CAZBTU010000012.1:0-6026 GCA_964494905.1 uncultured Pseudomonadales bacterium
TTAGCCAGGCGCTTCGTAGAGCAACTATTTCAATACGTTTAGGTCGCTTGGCGGCAGAACCAAAGAGGTCCGATTCCATTGCCCGCACCAAGCATATAAAAAAACTGGCTAATGCCAGCTTTTTTATATGTCGGGGAGACAGGACTCGAACCTGCGACCTCACGCTCCCAAAGCGCGCACTCTAGCCATCTGAGCTACTCCCCGTATGTATATGACTCAAGCTATGTATTATAGCAGCGATCAGTCTATTTTGGTTTTGTTTTCATCCACGTCATTGAGTGGTTCAATCCCGAACGCCTCGAGAGCATAGTGACGCATCTGCTCTGGGCTTGCATCGAAAAAATTCTTGAAAAATTCTTCAGCTCGCACCAGATCGCGTAAAACATCATCTCGTGCCTCAAGATCAATGGCAGCCAGCATGGAGTTATTGTTTTCAAAGTGCCAGTTGAGCCATTTGACATATAATGGACCAAACAACGGCACATCTTTAAACAGTCGTACTAGTCGCGCAACTCTGGCTTCATTCGCTTCTTCTGCCGTCATTTGTTGGTTCTGTTCTTTCATAAGCATGCGCCTTTGTATGTTGTTACTGTTATTTGGTGCCTCGGGCGGGAATCGAACCCACACAGTATTGCTACTATCAGATTTTAAGTCTGACGCGTCTACCAGTTCCGCCACCGAGGCTTAATTTCTGGATTATAGCACTTGTGGCTTCTCTGTTGGAGTAAAAAATGGTACCCTTCGTGTCGGCATAGAAACACAGGATCGTATGAACTCAAACAAAAAAACGCTGTTTGTTTTGACAGCAATTATGCTGGTCAATGCTCTGTCGTACGGGACAATTATTCCCCTTCTCTATCCTTATGCATCTCGTTTCGGTCTGGATCCTTTTGGTCTTAGTTTACTTTTTACCTCCTATTCATTCTTTCAGTTCTTGGCAACTCCGATCATTGGTCGATTGTCTGATCGGTATGGTCGCAGGCCACTGTTGCTTCTTAGCATTTTTGGAACAGCGATTTCATTAGCGTTATTTGCTGGCGCGTGGTCTCTGCCACTGCTTTTCTTAGCTCGAATCTTGGATGGAATAACTGGTGGCAACATGTCGGTTGCTCAAGCTGTGATTGCGGATACAACCACTGGTCAAGAAAGGGCTAAGGGGTTTGGGATGCTCGGAGCATCATTTGGTTTCGGGTTTTTGATTGGCCCAGCATTAGGGGGATTGTTGAGTGCCATCAGCTTGACTGCTCCTTTTTGGTTTGCGGCGGGGTTAGCTTTTATCGCAACTTTGATGACAGCAGTGTTTCTGCCAGAGACTGTTCAAGTGAATAAACAGACGATACGGAGTGAACCCTTGTTTGACATAAAGGGACTGTTTACGGCATTTTCCACACCAATTGTTGGTGTTTTACTAGTCTTTACACTGCTAACAGCACTTGCTCTCAACATGTTTATCATTGGTTTCCAGACTTTTACTGTCGATGTCTTACTGCTTAGTTCTGTACAGATTGGGTTGTTGTTTACTCTGACAGGTTTAGTGAACATTATTGTTCAGGCATTTGGGGTTGGATGGCTGCTCAAGAAGTTTAAGTCAAAGCGAAAGGTGCTTGCTGGCTCAGCATTGGCAGCAGCTACACTTATGTTGCTTATGTCTGGAGCTCAGACTTTTGTGTTGTTTTTACCAATCGTATTGGCGTATATGTTTGCCCAGGGTCCATTAATGCCGCTTGTCTCTGGCGTCATTTCGGAGAGAACAGCACCGGAGGATCAGGGAGCAGTGCTGGGAATTAACCAGTCATATCTATCAATAGGGCAGATTGTTGGTCCACTGATTGCAGGGCTTATCGCGAGTCGGTCTGTCTCAATGGTATTTTTGGCAGCATCACTGATTATTTTTGGTGCATGGTTGGTTTTGTTGCAACTAAAGCCAAGGAAGTCAGCGTCAGAAGTCCTTGATATCTAGGCAAGTCACTCTCTTTGTGGAGTTTGTTTTCCCATAGCATCGCTCATACTTTTCAGTAATGGGAAATCTGCTATACTACACATTTCAATTTCGAACACAATAAGTGTCCATTAAACTAAAGAAAGGTGGGCATATGTTTAATAACATAGAGGGGTTTTTAAGTCGAGTTCTTAATGTACTAGGCGCTGAGCCTGCCGAAAAAAATCAGAAAAAAGGTCGAGAACACAAACGGGAGTCTGAAGAGGAACCGAAAATTGATCTCAGTTATGAGAACTTTGTAGTCACTCGGACACAGGTCATAGAGTATCTAGAAAAGTGCCTAGAGTCCGACAACCTTAGTGATTACTTGTTCGCTGCTCGTACGTTTGAGATTGTGCGGAACAAGGAAAAAATGTACCAGATTTGGCTGAGTGGTGGTGGCTTTACGGTTGAGAGTGTACTTAAGTGGCTGAGACAGACGGCAAATTGGGAAAAGGAGGCTGATATTATTACTCACACCTTTGATACGCAACGGCAGACATTTGAGCAACAACAGCGGAAAGGTAACCACCTTTTGCTTGTTACCACAGACCAGTACGGAGAAGGATCTAACAGTCCACATCGGGTCCTACTCTTGCGGTCTAATCACTCACAGCTCGAACACAAAGAAATCAAAACGGGCATATTTGATCGGCTTCGTTTAGCATTGGAAGCGGCACTTCCATTGTCAAAAGAGCAAAAACTAGACATCACTATCGGGGAGAAAACTGAGCCCACTGATGATTTCCAAGTGTTGTACTTTACTCCATCACCAGGGTGTGGAGAAAAGGCATTTGGTTGGTTGGCGACTGAAAAGGTTGGATACCACTGCGCGTATCAGGTAGACAAAAAAAAAGTCCAGACAAAAAATCTGATGAAAACTTTAAACTACAACGCTTACGTTACTGAATCAGGTGAAAAAAGACAAACAGGCTGGCATAGAAACGGTGCGAGTAAAGAAGGGCAGCTTTTATGGTTGTATGCCGCTTGTATTGGCTGGTACTACCCAGATGAAGCAGCTATCGAAATCCCCCTTAGATTTCTGGACGTCCCCATTAGAGTTCTGAAGTAACAGAATTCTGTGCCATCTGTACTCAATAGTGAGTTGAAAATTGCAGCTTGGAGCAGTCCGAGTTACAATACACAAACTGTTAGGTAAGAAAGCACGCGCGGGTGTAGCTCAACGGTCAGAGCTCCAGTTTTCCAAACTGGTGACGAGGGTTCGACTCCCTTCACCCGCTCATGGTGGCCATTTCGCTGAAAGCGGAATGGACAGCATGATTGGATGGACTGGGATCGTTCCGCTGAGCGCAGCGAAGCCAGGTTCTGCCGCCAAGCGACTCTGTCTCACTCCAATTCTTGAATTACGAAGCGCCTGGCCAATACCCGGAGGGTAGACTCCCTTCACCCGCTCATGGTGGCCATTTCCCTGAAAGCGGAATGGACAGCATGATTGGATGGACTGGGATTAAGTTCCACCTACAGAAATTCTCTCAGCCTGAGCAATTGTGAACGTGTGTTACGATAGTCCTCGCAACCGAAAGGCTCTATGTATGGATTGAAAGAAAAAATTGTACTTCCTGGTAGTGATGAACAGCTGACAACAGTTACGCTTCGGGAATATTTGATCCAGTTAATTGCAACTTCGCATGGAGTTGAACCCGAAGTGATCACCGGTGAGTGGATTGAAGCGCGCCGTGAGGAATTGTACAACAACCCCAACCATCAATTTGTAGATGACCCAAGTGGTTTACCATCTCCTAACCGCACGCAGATAGCCGAAGAAGCAGCCATAGCAGAAGCTTTTTTGCGAACAATAGCCTCACTTTGATTACATCTCAGGGTGATACTGTTGACAGCAGTGTGGTGAATCGTCAATATAAGTTATATGACAATTGATACAGATGCGGGTATCCGCTCACAGCTATTTGACCGGCTTGCCCCAGAACAGAACTATCCACCCACAGACGAGCTTTTTTTAGACGAGGTCAAGGATACTCGTGAGTACTCACCGAGTGAAATTGCACATATGGGGCTGGCATTAGAGATCGCGATGAGTCGAACTGCCAGATTGGCACCACTCGAAGCGAGTTCTCGCGCAGAAGTCGGTTCCAGGGTGATGATTGCACCAATCCTAAGGCGAACCAAGGGTGGTCGTCAGGAGTTGGATGATAAAGGGCGGATGATGTTAAAGGTAGAGCTTCAGTATGGTATCGCGAAGCTGACTCGTTCTGCCAATCTTGATCCACTATCAATAAATGCTTGGCAAAGTTGGATGTTATTCACTACCTCGCCGAGAGCAAATTTTGAGAGTATCGAGGCTGCGTGGCAATGGGGTGTGATACTCTCCCAGGGATCTCAGGCAGAACGTGCTAGAACTATGGTGCTTCGTGAAGCGAAGCTTAGTTTCCCAATTGCCACAGTAGAGGGAATGTTGCAAGAAATTGATGATATGGCAGCTAGAACTGGGGAGAGTTATGACTTAGACGCATTGCGTGCTGCAGCACGAGAAGCCTCGGAGTGTGATTCTGTTGAAAAGGCAGAAGCGATGATGTGGGAGTGGAGGGATAGAGAATCTGAGTGGATCAGCACGTCTGCTCCATATGAATCTAGACCAGATGGTATGGAGATGAGAACCAGAGGGTGGATTGCTGACATATGGCTTGCACGGCGTCATGAACTAGGAAACCCTGAAGAATTTATAGTCCAGACAGCACCGTACTAGGGCTGCTTTCCCAATCCGAGTCTTTCCATTAACTATAGGATAATCTTGTTTTTTTCGTAGTTTTGGGTATAATTCGGTCTGAAAAGTTTTGCTTTTCACCTCGATATGATACTTACCCCACGTATTAAAGAACTGGCCACACGCATTGATCAAGCTGATCAGAGTGTGAGAAACCTTGATGAAGACATTAGCGAGTTGGTTTTGTTGTTAGAAGATGCCCTGCAGCAACCATCTGTTGCAGAAATGTATCAGGAGTATCGGGGAAGTGGCATCGATACTTTGGGAAGTGATCAGCTCGCGCCGTATCCTATTGGGCTTGATGGATATGCAGAATCTTTCGATCCCATCTGGCAAGATGAAGACTTAGTCAAAACATTCTTTCAGTATGGGATTGTTGTTGGCAAAGAGGTAATTTCTGCTGAAGTTCGTGATCAGACCGTTGAGCGGATGTTTGAACTCATGCGTTTGATCAGTCAGGGGACGTTTGATTTAGCTGATTCTGCAACTTGGGATCATATACCTGTTGATGAATCTGGAATTGCAGTATGGTCTCGAGGTTTCTTTGAGATCTACCATGATGCCATTTTGGCCGAGATTAGGCAGTCTGTTCGCCTCTTTGTTCATCACGCACTAATTTGGGGAACTGCGCGGTTGTGGACAAGTTTTGATCGTTTGGGGATCAAGTTACCAGGGAATGCTGAGTCAAAAGGGCTGCCACTGCATGTCGATCAAAACCCAACAGTACATCCATACTTCAAGACCACACAGGGTGTTTTAGCTATAGCCGATAATCCACTCGAAAGAGGCGTCTTTGTTGGCGTGCCCGGCTCAAAAGCAGTTTTTCAGAATTATGCTGATATGGCAAAAAATAAAGGTGAGTATGTGGAACTTGACCAAAACCATCCTGTGGCACAAGAATTGCAGCAAAGCGCACAAGCATTTCCACTCCGTAGCCGTGACATTGTCACTTGGGATAGTCGTACCACCCATGCCAATACTGGCAACATTTCTGATCAGATGCGTTTAGTGGCCTACGTTTCTCAGGGTCCAGCTCGCGAAGATAACTTGGAAGCTTTGGCAGCTCGCAGAGCAGCATTTCGTTCTGGGGTTGGTAGCAACAACAGAGAAGCGTTGATGCATGCGAGTAAAAAGCTACGCTATAATAATCCAGAGCTCTTGCAACGGTTGAGAAAAATCGAACGGCTAACATTCTTGGGCAAGTTGCTTTATGGAGAGGAATCGTACGCACAGGTCAAAAAAGCGGCTGCTGCTTAACGCAGAACCATTTGGTTTTGGACCGACAGCAGCAATTGCTAGTTTTTT
>CAZBTU010000012.1:6126-11847 GCA_964494905.1 uncultured Pseudomonadales bacterium
ATGGAACAAAATCCTCGGCAGTTTGCTCAAGCCCGAATGGTTTCACCCATAGTCGAGCAGCATGCGAGAGTACAGCCAGATACTATTTTAATAAACCTTGGTGGGCTTCAGAATCCTTTCTGGTCTGTGGATGATGCTACACAATATGCTCGAATGATGTTGCAGGCAATCGTGCCACAATTGCCAAAACAGACACTGCTCGTGATAGCCACAAGCTCTGCGGTTGCGCGCCAGATCCCAGAATGGCCGGTGCGAAGCTACTCACACACTGAAATGGAAAATATATTGAAAAAAACGCGGTATGCGTTTATGACACCGGGACTTGGTAACATCTACACGGCTGCTGCCTATGACCTTCCCACTGTTTGGTTGCCACCGGCGAACGATAGCCAGGGGCAGCAACTCGAGCTTCTTGTTCAGTACGGTTGTGCGGATGGTACCGTGGATTGGAAAGATCTGCTGCAGACTGGTTCAATTGAGTATGCCAGTGAACAGTCAATAGTACTCACCCAAATTACTGAGTCCGTTCATCAGTTACACACACAGCAGCAACTGCAACAAAGACTCTCGGAGCGTATTGCCCAAGAAGCAACTCGTGTCGCGTCTTTGCATAGTTCAAACCTAACTCAGCTACTCACCAAGTTCGGACATGGAGGAGCTTCTCAAGTAGCTGTGCTGACACATCAACTAGCTGAGGGTGCATTGTAAACCAATATTGATTTAGAATAGCAGAGCATGAGTCGAACGATTTTCTACGGTATTTGTGGTATAGGTATGGGACATACTTACCGACAGTTGCCGATCATTGATAACTTAGCCAAAAGGCATGATATTGCACTTTTTGCTTATGATGCTAGTTATGTGTTTTATCGTGAGCATTTCAGAAACAACCGACGGGTGACCATTGTGCCTGTGGCTGTCCCTTTCTATGCAGGCAACGAGCACGGTCTTGACTTCATGGCAACTGCCGAGCATAACAACAACGCGCAGGATTTTTTTAAGATCAACGCAATCGCATCTGAGTTTGTTAACACCAAGTTTGGCAAACCCGATCTGGTGATTACCGATTACGAACCAGTAAGTGCACAGTTAGCGTACGCACATAACGCTCCTTTAGTTACCATCGATCAACAGAGCAAACTACTGGTTGCTAGGGTGCCTGAAGACATCAATGGGTTTCGTTACAATGACGAAGTGATGCGCCTGAGAATGTTTTTCCCGAAAGCTGCTGCCAGAATTGCTACTTCTTTTTTCAAAGTCACACAAGTTGAAAACCCAACAGAGCAAGTTTCAATCTATCCGGCAATCGTTAAGGACTCGATTGTTCAGCTGAAACGCAGACCAAAGTCTGGTGGCAAACATAAAATTTTGATTTACTTTTCTGCTCAACAACAACTCAAGCAGACGGTCAATGAAGTGCTTGCTATATGCGCCAATGTTGGCCAGGCCGCAGAGTTTCATATTTTTTTCCCTCGTTCATCTGTTCAACGGTCGAGTCAACCAAGTAGCAACGTTTATGTGTATCCACATGGTAACGAGCAGTTTATGCAGGTGATGAGCGAGTGTCACGGTGTTGTCACTACGGCCGGCCATGGCCTTCTCTCGGAGGCAATGTACCTAGGTATCCCTGTCTATGCCTTGCCACTCGATATTTATGAGCAGCAGTTGAATGCCTACGAAGTTGCCAAGTACGGCTTTGGAATGGCGAGTGAAAGGCTGGAGTTAGAGTCGTTAGGGAAGTTCTTGCGAGAGCTCCCGTTGTTTACCGCTGCTATTGCACAAGATACCTCAGTCTTACAACGCGGACCGGGTCAGGGGCAGATACTTTCATTTTTAGAGGAAAATTTTTTAAAGTAGCTGAGTTTTGTATCTGAATCTACGTCACTTGGCAAACCAAGAGTGACAGCCGGGCATACAAAAAAACAACCCCGCGTTGCGCGGGGTTATTCTTGTCTGTCCAGCAATTGGGCTACTATTTATTCACTTTTGCTTTAACTTGTAATTTTTTGGGTTTTGAAGCTTCAGCTTTTTGGAAGGTAATGGTGATAACGCCGTCTTCTATATCAGCTTGTGGCTCGACGTTGTAGTCAATTAGCCCGGGAACTGCTACTCGATATGAATAGTTCCAAGTTGATTTTGAGTAATGCTTGCGTTTGTCATCCTTTGATTCTTCAGCTTTTTCAGCTTTGATCCAAAGCACACCTTTTTCAAAAGTTACATCAACTGCATCAGCTGAGACACCTGCAACATTTGCTTTTACAACGACTTCGTTTTCGGTTTCATACACATCCAGGTTATTACTACCAGATGGAACACTGAAAAGTTCGTCATCATCCCAGATGCTAGGCCAGCGCGACATGGAACGCATGAGGGGGCTCAGTGTGAGTGTGTTCATAGTTTCCTTTCTACTGTTTGCGACTGCCAGATTAGCAGTCGAGTTCGTTTACTGCCAAAATAGTATGCCACGATTAGCAGATGGTGTCAATTATTGCTAAATGGTAAGTATTACCAGAGTAAACCAGAGTAGAAAAGGCTTGTACAAAGGGTGGTTATTCCGTCTCCAAGTGTGGTGTCCCTGGAATTATTGTTTGAGATGATGCCGAGTCAGCAAGGCTAGTCATCTTTTGTTGCAACTCTCTTGTGCTCAGGATTCGATATGGCTGCTCTAAAAGATCATCAAGACTAAATGGCCCCATTGTTTCACGAATCAGCCGCAAGGTTTCATATCCAACTCGCTCAAGCATGCGGCGGACTTGACGGTTTCTGCCCTCATAAATGGTGATGCTCAACCAAGTAGTCTCCTCTTCTCTGTTGAGTACTTCAACCTCAGCAGGCTGGGTGTAACCCTCCTTAAGTTTTACTCCACGGCGAAGATGATCGAGTGCTTTCAATGTCGGTTTACCAGCAACTTGGACTTGATATGTTTTTGCAAAGTGGTACCGAGGGTGGGTTAGTTTCTGGGCAAGTTCCCCGTCGTTGGTGAGGAGCATAAGTCCCTCACTCTCTTTATCGAGTCTTCCTACAGGGTAAAGGCGGACTGACTGTCGGGGAATTAGGTCAAGAACTGTATTTCTGTCTAACTCATCCGCAGTTGTTGAAATGACACCTGGTGGCTTGTATACCAATATGTATGTAGTTGGTTCATGGTTTTGAGTAACGATTTTTCCGTCGACAGCAACCTGGTCTTGTGCAGGATTGATTCGCTGTCCTATTTGTGCAACAGCACCGTTGACGGTTACTTTACCTACTTTTATAAATTCTTCTGCAGCACGCCTAGAGGCAATACCGCGGTGGGCAAGATACGCATGTAGTTTTATTGTGTTGGTGGTAGTGGTTGTTGTTGCGGACATAGTCTTGGTTGGGCTTTGGCGGTGCGGTATACTTATGTCTTGTGAAGACACTCGTTTTTTCTGACACCCATTTTACGGAACGTTTTGAACCCGATCGGTATAATGCTATTGTACCGCTCATTCGCCAGGCGGATAGGGTTATTATAAATGGTGATCTGTGGGATCGATACTTAACGACATTCGAGCGATTTCTTAGCTCTGACTGGTCACAGTTGTTTCCGTTGTTGAAAAAGAAAGAAACGTACTATCTGTTTGGTAACCATGATTTGCCTGATGATATGGATAAAAGGGTCTACCGATTCGCGACTTGGGTTGGTGAACAGTTACAACTAACATTTGGCCAGAAAGTGTTTCGTTTTGAACATGGCCAGCGAGTTGCACCGGAACTTGATGGATACTTACCAAATTTTTGCTGGCAATTCAGGCATTTGTACCCAATTTATGACTGGGTAGAACACAAAAAAAGTTTTCTAACACGGCCTTTTCAGCAGACGATTGTTCGAAAACAACATTGGTTGAACCAGAAGCTCAAAAGCCATGTGCTTGAAGAGTTTGCCGAAGGGTGTCGAGATATTTTTGTGTTTAGTCACTCACATCAACAGACTGCAGATTCTAGGATTGGGTACTTTAATCCTGGTGCGTTCAGGCTCGGAGTTGGACAATGGGCGTGGATTGAGGGCGACAAGATCTCAGTACATACGGCGCCATATGGCGAAAGGGTAATTGATGACTAGCTGGCAGAAACTTCACGATGATCAACAGTTTAAAGAACGATTATACAAACGCTCAGAGATTACTCAGGCAATTCGTGCTTTTTTTTCTTCAAAAGGATTCTTAGAAGTTGAGACACCATTATTGGTTGCGAATCCTGGAACAGAACCTTACTTGGAAGTTTTTGAGACAGAACTGAAAGTTTTGGATGGGAGGAAAAAGCGCGGATTTTTGTTAACTAGTCCCGAACTCGCTATGAAGAAGCTGCTGGTTGCAGGTATTCCCAAGCTCTTTCAACTTTGCAAAAGCTTTCGCAACGGCGAGGGTGTGAGTTCGTCACACAATCACGAGTTCACAATTTTGGAATGGTACCGTGCTGGTGCTGACTATCGGGACTTGATGGTAGACTGTGAGCAGTTGCTTTTAAGCATCATAAAGTTGCTTAATCCAGAATCAAACCAGTTGCAACTAATCTACCAACAAAAAAAGTATGACCTAACTCCTCCTTGGGAGCGCTTGAGTGTAGCTGAGGCTTTTGAGCGTTACGCGAAAGTTCCCGAGGCGGCCTTACACGATCGTGACCAAATGATTGAAGTGGCAAAAAACAAAGGATACTCCGTGGGACCCAGCTCAACTTGGGAAGAGGCATACAATCAAGTATTCTTGAACGAGGTTGAGCCCAAACTGGGCGCTACAAGACCAACGTTTTTGTATGATTATCCGGTGGCACAGGCCGCACTTTCCCGTAGAAAACCTAGTGATGCTCGTTATGCAGAACGTTTTGAGCTCTATCTAGC
The DNA here is from genome assembly GCA_964494905.1 of uncultured Pseudomonadales bacterium. Taxonomy (GTDB): domain Bacteria; phylum Patescibacteriota; class Microgenomatia; order UBA1400; family PJMF01; genus CAZBMX01. The sequence continues at coordinate 10,985 of CAZBTU010000012.1, forward strand.
TGGTTTAGAGTTAGCTAATGCTTTTTCCGAGTTAACGGACTGGCAGGAGCAGAACGAGCGTATGAAATCTGATCTTGTTGAACGAGCTGCGTTAGGCAAAACACCATATGGAGTTGATGCTGATTTCATAGCAGCGCTCAAGGAAGGAATGCCCGATAGTGCAGGAATCGCATTGGGTGTTGATCGGTTGGTTATGCTTTGTACCGATGTCGCCTCTATTCACGACGTCTTGTTGTTCCCAGTTTCTGAGGCGTTCTCTCTTGATGCAGACTGATAATTTAGAATTAGTAGAGCAAGTGCTTGATGAGCTTGAGGAGTTCGTCAGCTGGCGTGTTTGCCTTTACCACGTAACTTGTGGCACCGAGCTCACGGGCTACCTGGTTTTCACTACTGAGGTTGGTTAACACTATCACAGGGGTATTTTGGGTTGCTGCTTGAGCTCTAATATGTTTCAGTACATCCCACCCGTTCATGCCGCCTGGAAGCATGATATCGAGTAGAATTAGATCGGGAGTTTTTTGCTGCAGTGCGGTCAGTGCCGCAGTGCCTGTGCTCACTACTTCAACAAGGTACTGCTCTGATGACAGCAGGTCGTTATAGCTTTGTTGTAACTCCGGACTGTCTTCAACCAAAAGAATGGACTTTGCTGTAGGTTTGGCAGTAGGCATACAAACTCCTTGTGACAATCATACAGCATGTATGTAAGAGCACTTGTGTTGCTGCGGCAGTATGTTTAGTTGTTATCTCTAGTGGTACAATACATTTCCTATGGAAATAAAAGCTGGCAACCTCCGCAAAGGCATGTACGTTCTCTTTAAGAACCAGCCGCATATAATTACTAGTGCGAATTTTATAAGTCCTGG
>CAZBTU010000012.1:11947-18196 GCA_964494905.1 uncultured Pseudomonadales bacterium
TAGTGCAAGCACCGCTTTTTGTTAAGACAGGGGATGTCTTGATTATTGATACAGAGACTCAAACCTACGTATCTCGGGCTTAGTACCATTTTTTTTGGCAGAAACTCAGAAAGTTAGATTGCTCCAGCTTGGTTTAAGAGCAAGTTCTCAATCCTCAGTAAGCGATTGTACTTTGCAAGTCGCTCTCCCCTATCAGGACCACCAAACTTACATTGTTCTGATGCCGTGCCGACAACTAGGTCGGCGATGGTGTCGTCGTTGGTCTCGCCACCGCGGTGGGATACGACTGAGGCGAAGCCTGCTTGTTTGGTCATGGCAATGGCATCTAGGGTTTCACTGATAGTGCCGATTTGGTTGACTTTAATCAAAGTGGAGTTCATTGATTTGGAATCTATGGCCTTTTTGATCCGTTGAACATTTGTGGTGACTAGGTCGTCACCGACAATTTGCATACTCTGGCCGTGTAGTGCCGTGAAAGCCTGCCAATCAGACCAACTTTCTTGATGGAAAGGGTCCTCAATAGACATGAACGGAAAGGTGGTGAGCCATTCGCTCAATTGATTTGCCCAATCTGCGGAAGAGAGAGTTCGGTCTTGTTCGCTATGGAGCACGTAGTTGCCATCGTGAAAGAACTCAGAGGCGGCGACGTCCACAGCAAGCTGGAAGTCTTCACCTGGGTGATATCCAGCTTGTGTGATGGCTTCAACGATCAAGGTCAGAGCTTCTTCGTTCGATGAGAGTTGGCGTGGACAGTAGGCACCCTCGAAACCAACACCAGCATCATATCCCTTGGCCAAGAGTATTTTTTCCAGTGCATGAAATACCTCTGCACCTGCAAATAACATTTCTCTAAAGTTTCGCATCCGACTGCCTTGGGGAACGATCATGAACTCCTGAATATCAGTTGCCCAGTTGCCGTGTTTACCCCCTTCCATTATCAGAATCATTGGTTGCGGCATACTAAGATGTTCAGTACCACTGAGCTTACCAATATACTTGAATAAAGGGAGTTTTAGAGCAGCTGCACCAGCGCGACAAATTGCGAGTGAAGTGCCTGTCAGGCTATTGCCACCAATGTTTGATTTGTTTTCAGTGCCGTCAAGTTGAATCATGAGCGAGTCGAGTTCTCGTTGGGCGGTAACATCTTTTCCAACCAATGCTGGTTTTAGAACTGTATTGACTTTTTCTGCGGCTTGAGTGACGCCTTTACCTCTCATGCGAGGTTGTTTATCTCTGAGTTCAAACGCTTCCGTAGCACCGGTTGATGCCCCTGAGGGCACCTGGCCTGATGTAACTATACCGTTCTCAAGCTCAAGCAGAACTTCAAGAGTGGGATCACCTTTTGAGTCCAGAATCTCGTGAGCAAAAAGATTGGTGATGCGCATAGGAAACTTTCTATACTTGTGTGTTCATTGTCCGCAGTGGAGATCATTCCGTCAAGCCTTGGTTGAGTAACATCGGGAAGGTATACTATGAGGTATGTATTCACCAAAACTTGTCAGATCTTTTACTTGGTTAAACTACTCTGCTTTTGTTCGATTTTTTTCTTGGCTGGGATTTTTCTTAGTAGGTTTTTTATGCGTACCTCAGTTAGCGCACGCGCAAGAATCATTGTCATATCAAACGGGGACCGTTACAGAGATAGTGAGTGAACAACAAGTACCAGAAGCAGATGCGCCACTTTTCATTCAAGAGGTGCAGGTGCGGTTGGAGGATGGGAGTGTAATTTCTCTAGCAGTAGGCAGCGAGTTTCAACCCTTAACAGCACAGCAACGGTTACAGGTTGGTCGACAGGTTGTAGTGGCGCGGCAAGTGAATGAATCAGGAGATCCCGAGTATGTGCTAGCCGATGTGTACCGTTTGCCCGTGTTGCTGTTTGTAGCACTCGGTTTGTTTGTGCTTGTGGTCTGGGTTGGGAGGAAACGGGGTTTGTTTGCAGTGATAGGAATGTTGTTAAGCGTAATGGTGTTGGTAAAAGTCATAATTCCTTTGTTACTCGCTGGTTACGACCCTGTGTTGGTGGCACTCACAGGCAGTATTGCAATTGCGGCAGCAACAATCTATCTCTCACACGGCGTTGGACTTAAGTCACACTTAGCTTTTGGTTCGCTGGTAGTGGTTTTGTTGGCAGTTGGGCTGCTTTCTTTGAGCACGGTTCGGGCGGCTCAGTTGGTGGGTTTGGGTAGTGAAGAAGCGTACTTTCTGCAATTCGGTCCGACAGCCCAAATTAATCTACAGGGATTGTTGCTCGCAGGCATATTGTTGGGTGCGTTGGGTGTTCTTGACGATATTGTGGTGTCACAGGTCTCGGTGGTTCATGAACTCAAGGCCGTTAGTCCGGGGCTGTCGTTCGAAGAGCTGTATCAGCGAGGTCTGGAAGTTGGAAGAGATCATGTGGCGTCATTGGTGAATACCCTGGTGCTCGCGTACGCTGGTGCAAATTTACCGTTATTTTTACTGTTCTACCTCAACACTCAGTCGCCTTTTTGGGTAACGCTCAACAGTGACATTATTGCTGAAGAGGTGTTGCGGACGTTGGTGGGTTCGGTGGCGTTGGTTACGGCTGTGCCAGTGGCAACTGCATTAGCTGCTTGGGTATACACTAGGCAAGAAGCAGATGAACCTGCTCTTAAGTCAGTTTCTAGTAGCGGCAAAAAAAAATCCACGATGCGACATATACATGAGAATGACTAATGTTTGACAATCAAGCGGTATACATTTAGGCTGAGAGTACACTAGAAAGTTTTGTTACGTCCGAAACATCAGCGCCTGGCATTGGGGATAGGTTGAGGGGTTTGTTTCACCGCTCAAGTAGTTCTGAGAACAAAGCTCCAAGTAGTTCACCAGAGACTGTCTCCCATGTGCTTAAGGGTGAGGGTGACGAGCGGGATATGGGTCTGAAGCAAAAAGTTTTGTTAGCAGCTCGCAGAGTCATGCTTGATATGTCTGGTCTTGGGTTTGTGAATTGGAACGATACCTTACAAAGGCGTGCGGAGTCCACAACTCCAGATCTGAAACAAATGGCACCTCATTTTGCACAAGCTGTTGAGTCAGTGATTAAGTCAGCTTTGTTGCCGCTTGCACTTATGCCTGGTGGAGTCGCTGCAGGCGACGCATTGATTGTCTATGTTGTTTCGGGCATACTGACCGGTGTCGTCAGAGAGTCGTATTTGGCTGGACAACGCACTGCAGTCGTCGGGCAGCGTCCTGCCATGGCAGGAGAATCGGTACGAGAAGACGTTGACTGGTACACAGATCGCCTCAGACAACAGAGAAATGACCGTGACCAAGCAGCCGACCAACAATAAAAAAAGGAGTGTATGAATTTCGCAGAGTATTTTGAGCAGTATTTTCAAGTTTTTTCTAAGATGCTTTTGTTGTACGAAATTGACGTTAAAGAACCAGAAAACAAAGATCTTACCAGTAGCTTTCAGTTCCTATTTTTGCAAAGTTTGGTAAAAGCAAGCCTTGCTCACTGGGCAGCAGCAGAACAACCATCCATGGACTTGTTGAGTCAAATGGGTGAGGTTATTTCAAAGTACTCGCAGTCGCTCAGCGACACTGATCGTATGCAGTACACCAAAATGATAGACAGTGAGCAGGCGCGATCACTCACACAATTTTTCCAGCAACTCACCGCAGAAATTCCTGAAGAAAAGCGCAAAGAGATAGAACCAAAGCTACAGGTGTTGTTGCAGTCAGTGCCATCGGCACAGTAGATTCTAGAAATGTTTAATTTTTAATGTCAGGAATGTCTGGTTCGGTTTTTACAAACGCACCAAAGGCCATTAGTCCTCTTGTTTTACTACCCCCATATGTTTTATGCTGAGTTACTAGCTATTTTTTGAGAAAGTCAAGAATTTCTATGGCAGAGAAACAAATGCAGCAAGCCGAGAGGCTTCCTTGGTTAGATTTTCGTCAGACAGGTAAAAAATTGCTCTCGGATAGTGTAAAAAAAGTAACGAGAGTGCATGACGCGTTTATTGTGAGCAATAAACATCGTGATGGAATTGGTAGTGATGCACACCTGAATTCTGGTGATAGAGTTAAAGAAATTATTCCTAGGCAGTTAAAGATAATGCCTAGTGATGTTATAGCTAAATTTTTCCCGACTGCAACAAAAGTAATTATGTCGTCATACCATACTGCTGATATTTCTAGAGGTGAAGTGCATGTTAATCAGCTCCCTAAAAGTATTGCTAAGATTGCCAGAGACCGTGCGCTGCAAGGAAATTATGCTAGAGAAACAATAAAGATTTCCTCGGACCTATACCAGGAGGTAGTGAGTGACATGCCTGAGAAGTTCCCCAGCCAGACCATTTGTGGTGGCAAGTATTTACTCAGTGACTCACCGAAAGAGTGTTTCTATGCCATCCAAGTGCTTGATGACAATGGAAACAAACTCCCCCCTAACCAGTGGCGATTTATTGATTGGCGAAGCATCAAAACAGGTTTTCCTGAAGATTTAGAACGCTACGCTCTCTTTAGTTACAAAGATAAGGATAAGCACGGCTTTCAGTCAGTGAACGCACAAACGGATATGTATGTATCTGTTGATTCTGGTTTGCACATATATCCGGCAGGTGAGGCACCAATCTATGATAATGACACAACAATCGACTTTCCCGATATAACCGGACCCATAAACAAAATTGCCATAGATTCTCACAACCCAGCGACGATTTATTACCTCAAGAGTGGCGACTCTGGTAGCTTGATAAAGGTCATCTTTGACAATGCATCACAGTCTTGGAAGCAAGTTGAGGTGGCAGTCCCCTCACAGCAGTTTCAGAGTGTGGATCGTTTGCTTATTGATCCCACTGGGTCGGTGCTGATAGTTGGCAGTGGCAAAAACGTTCACTTTCTGACGAGTGACACACTGCAACAAGTTGGAATGATCAGGGATTTGGGCGATGTTGCCGTTTCCCCGACGGGTGAGATTACAGGAGTCAGAGAACAAAAACGCTTGCTTCGCAAGCAGTACGATAAGTACTTAGTCTCATATCAGTTTGATTTCTCTACATTCGCAACTCGCAGAGCACAACAAAAATTGGAAAAAGTCTCAACAGCACTCAAAGATAAAGATTACTTTGTTCAGCCACAAAGTAAGCCTGATGCGCAGCAAGCACCGAGTGCCGAACAAAATGTTGACAGGATTCGACCGATACTACGTCAAGTTGAACCAGCATTTTCCAAGAAAACCAATGAGGTAATCCAATCAGGTGATCACAGCCGACTTGATGAGCTGCAAAGAGGACTGGAGCAACTTGAAACTGATCTAAAGTTACACATGCCTGAGCCTGAGCAGGTTCGCGAAATTGACAGCGTGATTACTTTTTTAACAACCAAGTATTTTGATTTTGCAAAACGTAAAATGTACTACGATGATGTTCAGAAAAAATATACTCAGTTGCAAAAGTTGTTAAGTCAACCGGTCACGTTTGCTTTGATGCAGACAATCCAAGAACAGTATGCGCAATTGGAAGCGCTGAAGCCACATGTTCAGGAAACTGTAAGAGACTTCATAAGTGATGTTGGCAATGACTTGAACAAAAAAACCAGTGATTTTTTGGTTCAGTTTGGTCGAGAATTTTCTCATCAGGCTGAAGATGTAGTCAAAGATTCAGAAACTGCACTTAAGCTTATAACTGAATATGAGAAATTCAACGATTGGCTGGAGTTTACTCTCCCTGCCAAGATGAGTGCACTTGGCATGTTGCAGCAGAACTGTCCCCCCGAAGCTGGCCAAGCGATGAAGGCTATTTTTTCAGCTCGTGACAAACTGAGTCAACTGGCTACACAGTACGAGAAAAAGTTTAAACAAGAATACGCAGCTGTGCGGCAGCAAGCAGCTGAACAAATTGGTGAGATGGTTCGTTTGATTCAAACTGACATTGCTCGGTTTAAGGACAGGGTGATTGATAGATCGTTCAAGATGCGCGACGATGCAGAACAGTACGTCAAACACAGCGAATCATACAAACAGATACTTGAACAGATTGGTCTTTTGGAACTGAGGGATCCCGTCAGAGCGGAGGATGTCCGCAACAACTTAGATATACAGTTGTCAAACCTCTACTTTGCGATTGATCAGAAACAATATGTTGAAAGAAGCGCCACAGGTCAACAGTATGTTCGTTTTGGTGAAACGCTCTTCCCTGTTTGGGAAGGTGAGGTAAAAGAGCGAGGGAAAGCAAAAGCAGAGGTGCTTTTCCAAGAAGATAAAGCAACCCGGGGTCCTGGTGTTGG